>JBKJRJ010000188.1:0-11244 GCA_046594705.1 Vicinamibacterales bacterium | reverse complement strand
GGTCTCCTTTGCCAGCTGCACCGCCCTGGCGTGCTCCGCTTCTGACGCGACACTGCCCCGCAGCGTGACCACGTGGTTGGTCGTCGTCACGTCGATGGTGCGCGCCTTGACCACATCGTCGAGCGCCATCTTGGACTTGATCTTCGCCGTCAGTGCACCATCGGAAAGGACGGCGCCCGCCTTGCTCGCCGCGTCGGCCGTCTTCGCGCCGATCTGCGCCCCGACTTCCCTGGCCTTTTCGGTATTCACCTGTCCGGCCGTGCCCACCTGCGGGAGCGGGCGATCGGTCCCTGGGATGCGGCCGCCCCACCAGCCCAGAAAGAAGGCGCCGGCGGCGGCCAGGACCACCAGTACGACGACCAGCCTCAGCAGTGCCCGGAACATGGAACCTCCTTCAAACCTTCGAATTACCCGGTGCACCTTCCGTGCCCATCGCTAGTTGTGTGAAGATCGGTCCATGGGCCAGCAAAACCACGACACCGACCCCATCCACCTGTATCTTCACGCGTCGGAACGGGCCCGGCTGCAGGGGGTGGACACTACACCGGCGGCCCTCGCGACAGCCGACGCCACGGGCCGTCCCTCGGTGCGGATCGTTTTGCTCAGGCAGATCGACGAGCGCGGATTTGTGTTCTTCACGAACTACCGCAGCCGGAAGTCGCGGGAGCTCCTGGCAAACGGGCATGCGGCGCTGTGCCAGTACTGGCCGACCGTGGAAGAACAGCTTCGCGTCGAAGGGACCGTTACGCAGGCGTCGGCGGAGGAATCCGACGTCTACTTCGCCGGCCGGCCGCGCGAGAGCCAGATCGGGGCCTGGGCCTCCGACCAGAGCGAGGACATGGAATCGCGCGGAGCCCTGGAGTCGCGCTACGCGGAGGTCGAGGCAAGACTCGCCGGGACGACGGTGGAACGCCCCCCCCATTGGGGTGGTTTGAGAATCGTGCCGTCACACATCGAGTTCTGGTCCGCCCGCCCCGGCCGCCTCCACGAACGGCGGCTTTATACGCGAACCGCCACGGGCTGGACGGCCAGGTGGTTGTTTCCGTAGTTGGTCGTTGGTAGTTCGCCCCGGCGACTAGTCGGTGCCGCTGCCACGAAACTGATCGTCCGCATCGGCGAACAGCACGTTGAAGCTCGTGAGCGAGCCGTAGCAGCCGGTGACGTAGCCCTGCAGCTTGACCTTGGCGTCTTCCGGAATGTCTGTCGCATTGATCTGCTGTTCGAGCACGCGCAACCGATTGCGCAGCATCACGACCTTGTGGAAGAACGTTTCGATCGGCCAGCTCTTTTCCTGGAGCCCGGGGGTGCCGGGGCGTAGCACCAGGTGGCCGTTGCGCCACTTGTCGGCGGGGACGACGGCCGTGAGGCCGGTTTCTTCGCGAATAATCCGCCGCAGGAGGATCTCGAGATCCGCGCCGGCCGCGTGTTCTGCAGTCATGGGAGGGGACGTCCTTTCGCGTTCGCTGACGAGGGGAAAGGGAGTGCCGTCGCGACGGGGCTTCGGTGCGGTGGCGCCGCCGGACGGACCGGGCGGCCGGCCGCCCTCGCTTCGGGCTTGCGCGCCATGGCTCGTAGCGGGTTCAGCGCGAGCGGAGGCGGGTCCGCCGCGGTAGTTGTGCTCGCTGTCGCAATAGCCGCACGACACCCGGATTGGGCGCCCGTCGGCATCGGCGACGACGACGGTGTGCATGCGATCGAGCTTGCAGGCGCGGCAGATGTCTTCGATCGACTCCCCCGCCCGGTAGCGGCGATCGGACATCAGCGCGCCGCCTCGCGTTTCCGGCCCACGCCGATGAGGCTCAGGCCGCGTCCGAGTTTCATCGCTTCCATCAGCTTGGCGATGGGCAGGAGCGCTTCGAACATGCGCATCTGGCGCGGGCTCAAATCGCGGCGCCCGAGCTGCTTGTTGAGATACCAGCCGGGCACCCCGAGCCGGTTGAACTCCTCCATCATCACCACCTCGAAGCCGGCGGCCTGCATCTTGGTGTGCAGTTCGGTGGCGGTGTAGCGGCGGGCGTGGCCCAGCGCTTCGTCGCACGGCCCGTACAGCCACATGTGCGCGGGCACCAGGATGATGGCATGGCCGCCCGGCTCCAGCAGGTCGTGATACGCCTTGAGCACCACCTCGTCGGGCTCGATATGTTCGAGAACGTTCAGGCACACGATGGTGTCGAGGCGCTCCGATTTCAGCCCGGTGTACGCCGCGGTGTCGGCCAGATCGCGCTTGAGGGTGGTGACGTTCTCGAGGTGCCCGAGGCGCCAGTTGGCCATCTCGACGTAGAGCGGATCGTTGTCGACGCAGACCAGGCGTTCGCGATCGAGCAGCAGCTCCGTGAAGTTGCCGATGCCGCAGCCGGCCTCGAGCACACGGTCGCCGATGTAGCCGCGGAACTGCTGCAGAATCCAGCGGTTCAACCCTCTGGCCCGCCGCATGCTCTGCAGCACGTAATAGCCGTCGTGGGTGGTGAAGCGATCGTCGATGAAGCGGTATTTGATCAGGGTCCAGACGGCGGAGACCGCGTCCTTCCAGCCGATCTTCTTCCCCTCGGCCACGCTCCGGCCGTGATAGCTGACCGGCACTTCGTAGAGCCGGATGTTCCACTGGGCCAGCTTGGTCGTCAGCTCCGGCTCGATGCCGAAGCGGTGGCTGTAGAGGGGCGTCTGCTTCAGGATGTCGGCCCGGACCGCCTTGTAGCAGGTCTCCATGTCGGTCAGGTTGATGTCGTTGAGGATGTTCGTCAGCCAGGTCAGGAAATGGTTGGCGACGCCATGCCAGTACAGCAGGATCTTGCGCTGCGATGCGGAGGCGAACCGTGATCCGAAGACGGCGTCAGCCTTGCCTTCGAGGATCGGCGCCACCAGGGCCGGGTAGTCGTTGGGATCGTATTCCAGGTCCGCGTCCTGGATCAGGCCGATGTCCCCCGTCATGTGCTTGATGGCGGTGATGATCGCGGCCCCCTTCCCCATGTTGCGGGGCTGGCGGATGACCCGGATGCGGGGGTCAGCGGCGGCGAGCTCGTCGAGAATCTCGGGAGAGCCGTCGCGGCTGCCGTCATCGACGCAGACGAGCTCCAGCGGCAGGCCGACCGGGCTCGCCAACACTCGCCGGATGATGGTGCGGAGCGTGCGGGCTTCGTTGTAGACGGGAATCAGGACGCTCAGGAGCGGCAGCGGCGTCTGGACCGGGGGCTCGGATGTCGGCACGGGCAACATGAAAGCGTATCACGGCCTCGCCTTCGCATTTCCCCGCGCCGCCATGGGCGCGAAGCCAACTATGCCCCGCCGAAGCCTCCGCTCGCTCGGGGAGCGAAGGGGGTGCCGGGGGTGGGAATCGAACCCACACGATCCTGTTCGAATCTTCGGATTTTAAGTCCGATGCGTCTGCCAGTTCCGCCACCCCGGCTCGCTGCGATTGTCCCACAGCCGCGGGACGCCGCCGCTACTCGCGGAACGCTGGCGGCCGGCGGTGCTTCGTGGCCTGCTCGTAGGCATACGCCAGGGCGATCAGGCGCGGCTCCGACCACGCACCGCCAATGAACGACACGCCAACTGGAAGGCCGAACACCTGGCCGGCGGGCACCGTGATGCTGGGATAGCCGGCGACGGCCGCGGGCGTGGAGCTCGCACCGGTGAAGTGATCGCCGTTGACGAGATCCGTCGTCCAGGCCGGACTGCCGGTCGGAGCCACGATGGCGTCGAGCCGGTAACGGCGCATGACCAGATCGATCCCCTGCGTGCGCGCCAGCGCGCGGCAGGTCGCGGCCGCCGCGCGATAGGCCGGCGTGGTGAGCGGTCCTTTCGTCTGCGCCCGGATGAACAGCTCCTGGCCGAAATAGGGCATCTCACGCGCCGTTTCCCTTTCGTTGAACGCGATCAGCTGCGCGAGCGTGCGCACCGGGGAGGAAGGGCCGCGGGCGCCCAGGTAGGCGTTGAGATTCGCCTTGAACTCGTAGAGCAGGATCTCGATCTCGCACGCGTCCATCTTCGACGCCGTCGGAATGTCGGCGGGATCCACGATGACGGCGCCCTGCGCCTTCATGTCCGCGATCGCCTGGTTCACCACGCGATCGGTGGCGTCGCTGTAGCCGAAGTACTGCTTGCGCGCGACGCCGATGCGCGCGCCCTTCAGCGCCGCCGCGTCCAGGCTGGCAGTGTAGTCGCGCCTGGCGTATGACGCCGTCCCGGCGGTCGAGCGGTCGACTGGGTCGACTCCCGCCATGGCTCCCAGCAACAGCGCCGCGTCGGCCACCGTGCGCGCCATCGGACCGGCGGTGTCCTGCGTGTGCGAGATCGGGATAATCCCGGAGCGGCTGACGAGACCGACGGTCGGCTTGATGCCGACCAGCCCGTTGGCGCCCGAGGGACAGACGATCGAGCCGTCGGTCTCCGTGCCGACCCCGATCGCGGCGAGGTTCGCCGCGATCGCGGCGCCGGCGCCGGAGCTCGAGCCGCAGGGGTTGCGATCGAGCGCGTAGGGATTCTTCACCTGTCCGCCCCGCGCGCTCCATCCGCTCGACGAGTGCGCCGAACGGAAGTTCGCCCACTCGCTGAGATTGGTTTTTCCGAGAATGACGGCGCCGGCAGCGCGCAGCCGCTCGACCACGAAGGCGTCTTTCGCCGGACGCGAGCCCTCGAGGGCCAGCGAACCGGCGGTCGTCAGCATCCGGTCCGCGGTGTCGATGTTGTCTTTGATCAAGATCGGCACGCCATGCAGCGGGCCGCGCGGACCGGTCGCCCGTCTCTCCGCATCAAGAGCGTCCGCGATGGCCAGTGCATCGGGGTTCACCTCGATGACCGACCGCAGCGCGGGTCCGCTCCGATCGAGAGTCTCGATTCGGTGGAGGTACAGCTCGGCCAGCTGACGCGCGCTGTAACGCCCGGACGTCATCCACTCCTGGAGTTGGGCGGCCGTGGCCTCCTCGAGCGGGAACGCAGGCGCGGGTGCCTGGGACAGGGACGCCGCCAGCAGTAGCGCAAGAACAGCAATTCTCGACATCGGGCTACTTTAGCCGCGAACAGGCGACTGCGAACTGCGAACTGCGAACTGCGAACTGCGAACTTAAGTCACGCGTTGAGGCGATCGACGATGGCGCGCCAGGTACGGGCGGACGGCGTATGCTCCGCCGCGAGCGTCGCGCCGCACACCGTGCCGCGGGTTTCCGGCGAGGCCTGGAACCAGACCGGCTCGACCTCCAGGTGGAGACCGATGCCGGCCACTTCGACGTCGAACGTGCCGCCCAGCTCCTCGCCGTCGGGCAGCTCGAGCCGCAGCCCGCCGTACGAGACGTCCACTACCGCGGCGGAACGTCCTTTGATCGTGACGCGGAAGCCGCCTACCACCCGCTTGCGCGGCCAGCGCCGCTGCCGGCGCACCTGGCTGAGGGCGTGGTTCACTCGCTGCAGGAACTCGGCCGGACGGATCGGCTTGCGCACGAGGTCCGCGTGATACCGGTGGGCTTCCATATCGATCAGGGGATCGTCGTAGCCAGTGATGATGATGATGGCCGTCTCGGGGTGGTCCGCCCGGGTCTGCATCACGAGGTGCAGGCCGTTGAACGACCGCAGCCGCACGTCGCAGACAAGGAGATCGAACGGGCTGACGGCCAGCAACCGTTTCGCGGCGTCGTAGGTCGCCGCGCCCGTCACGTGATGTCCGGCATCCCGCAGCAGTTCCACGATGCCGGACAGCGCGTGCTCGTCATCATCGACGACGAGGATTCGGTAGGGTAACTTCATGACAGGGCGGGAGCGGCCCGAACCCAGAATGAGTGATACGGCCGAGATAGCAATTGGAATGCCGCGGGCAACCCTGAGAATCCCGCGGTATTTTCGCGGCCGTGTGCGGGAGAGGCGCGCGAGTCTGTAATCGCGCTGACGTTAATGGACGGTGGGTCCGGGCGGCGCGGCGGCGGCGATGACCCGGCGGATCATGGCATCGAGCCGCTCGGAGTCGATCGCGAACGGGCCCGCGACTGCCGCGCCCGTGGGGATCTCGATGGCGATCACCACCTCGTTCCCCATCGGCTCGACGATCCAGCTGAAGCCGCGCAACGCGACGTGCCGGCTGCCGCCCGCGGGGTGCTTGACCCGATCGATGGCCAGCAGGATCTGCTTCAGGACGGTTTCGACGTCCAGTTCGCGCCAGGCGCGCGGTTCCGTCCCGTGCTCAATCCGCTCGGTGGTCGCCTGGTTGGTGTCTCGCAGCACGATCTCGACGTCAAATTCCATGCGGTGTCACCGATCCGTCCACGCCGGCGTGCGCTTCTCGAGAAACGCCGCGATCCCTTCCGCCGCATCGTGGGTGTGCATCAAATCGCGCAAGTATAACTGCTCCAGTTCGGGCAGGACCAGCCGCACGTGCTGACGGAGGGCCAGGCGCGCGGCGGCCGTCGCATGGCGGAGCGCGGCGGCTGATTTCCACCGGAGGTGGGTCTCGAACCAACGGTCCACTTCCCCGTCGAGGGTGCCGTCCGCCACCACCGCTTCGAGCAGCCCGGTGTGAAGCCAGGCCCCCGCCGGGGCGGACTGCCCCGTCAGGATCGCGCGGGTCGCGCGCGCCGTGCCGACGCGCGGGGCGAGCAGCGCCGCGGCGGCCGGGGGGAAGAGGCCGAGCGCCACTTCCGGCAGACCGAACATCGCCGACGCCTCCGCGAAGATGAAATCACACCCGAGCGCGATCTCGAAGCCGCCACCGAGACAGCGTCCCCGCACCAGGGCGGCCGTCACGACCGGCAGATCGAGCAGGGCGTAGATCAAGGCGTGGGCCTGCGGCAGCACCTGCTCGATCACGCCTGGGGCATGCTCGGGAATGCTCGCCCCGAAGCTGAAATCCCCGCCGACGCCTTCGATGGTGACCAGCTTCAGGTGCGGATGCTCGCCGATGGTGTCGAGCGCCTGAAGCATGGCGCGGATCATGTCCGCCGTGACGATGTTGCCCTTGGGGTGGAACAGGCGGAAGGCGGCGCGGGTGTGGTCGCGGTTGAGCGCGAGCTGGACCGGCGAGCCCTGGGCCGAGGGTGTTCGAGGGGGTTGGATCATACCGAGCCCAGCTGCTCGGCGAGCGCGGCGGGAGTTGTCACCGGCTCCCGGCACGCGAAGTCACGGCACACGAACGCCGTCGCCGCGCCACCGGCTGCGCGCATCGCCCCCACCAACGGCAGCGCGGCTGCGAGCGCGTCCTGATGCGGCCCCGGCGAGACGGGAATCGCGATGGCGAACGGCAGGTAGTGGCGCGCCATCTCGGTTTTGAGCGCGAGCGTCTGGTCTCCTTCGAGGAGGACCACCTGCGCCGCGCCGGCGTGCCACGCCGACAGGCCCGCCAGCATCATCGGGATGACGCGCGCGGCCCGGCCGGCGCGCGCGCCGTAGCGTCCGAGCGTCCGTTCCGCCTTGCGGCGGGCCTCGCCATCGTCTGCGAGGTGCGCCAGGGTCAGGAGGTTCAGCACCGAAACCGAGCTGGCAGACGGTTCCGCGCCGTCGTAATCGTCCTTCAGCCGCAACAGCACGGACGGATCGCGGCCGGTGGTGCTGAACCACCCGCCGTCCTGCTCATCCCAGAACCGCGCGTCCTGTTGCGCCTGGAGGTCCCGCGCCCACGCCAGCCAGGCGGGGTCGCCGTCGGCCTGAAAGAGTTCGAGCAGGCCCCAGATGAGCGCGGCGTAGTCTTCGGCGTAGGCCTCGATCGCGGCGTCGCCCTCACGATAGCGGCGCAGCAGCGTGCCGTCGGCGCGCCACAATGACGTGCGGATGCATCGCGCGGCCCCGCGCGCGAGGTCGAGCCACTCACGCGCCTGCGGCCGGTCGGGCAGCACGCGCGTGGCACGGGCGAACGCCGCAATCATCATCCCGTTCCACGACGTCAGCACCTTGTCGTCGAGATGCGGGCGGGGCCGGCCGGCGCGCGCGTCGAACAGGATCTGCCGCGCGCGGCCGAGCACCGCCGCGACATCGTCGGCGCTGCGTCCCGTGGCCGACGCGACCTCTTCGACGGACTGCGCCGTGTAGAGCAGGTTGCGGCCGGTGAACTCCCCCTGCGGGTCCTCCGGCGCGTTGCCGTCCGGCTGGATGCCGAACCGCGCCCGGACGATCGCGGCGTCGTCGCCCAGCAAAGCGCCGATTTCGGCGTCGCTCCACACGTAGAAGGCCCCCTCTTTCTTCGGGCCGCCTTCGGGCGGGACGCTGTCGGCGTCTTCGGCGGAATGAAAGCCCCCGGCGGCATCGCGCAGGTCGCGCGCCACGTAGGCGAGCGTGTCCTCCGCGACCGCGGCGAAAAAGTCGTTGCCGGTCGCTTGCGCCGCTTCCAGGTACGCGAGCACCAGCTGCGCCTGGTCGTAGAGCATCTTCTCGAAATGCGGGACGCGCCATTCGGCGTCCACCGAATAGCGGTGAAAGCCGCCGCCCACGTGATCGCGCATGCCACCGAGCGCCATCGCCCGCAGGGTTTCGGCCGCCATCATCAGCGGCGGCTGCGCGCCGGTGCGCGCGTGCTCGCGCAGCAGGAACAACAGCTCGGCGGGCCGGGGAAACTTCGGCGAGTCACCGAAGCCGCCGTTGCGGCGATCGAACGCCACCTGGTATTGCTCGACCGCCTCGGCGAGCGCGTCAGGCGCGGCGATGCTGGATTCCGACTGGGCCCTGCCGTCGGCGCCGGCGACGGATGTCAGGCGATCGAACAACTCCGCCGCGGCGAAGTCGACGCGCGCGCGGTCGTGGTGCCACACCCGGCTGATCTCGCCGAGGAGGTCCATGAAGCCGGGACGCCCCCACTTGGAGTGGGGCGGAAAGTAGGTGCCGCCGAAAAACGGCTTCAACTCCGGCGTCAGGAAGACGGTCATCGGCCAGCCGCCCGAACCGGTGGTGGACTGAACGAACGTCATGTAGACGCGATCGACGTCGGGCCGCTCCTCGCGGTCCACCTTGATCGAGACGAACGCGGCGTTCAGCGTCTCGGCGACCGCCTGACTTTCGAACGACTCGTGCTCCATCACGTGGCACCAGTGGCAGGTCGAGTAGCCGATCGAGAGGAAGATGGGCTTGTTCTCGGCGCGGGCTTTCTCGAACGCCTCGTCGCCCCAGGGATACCAGTCGACCGGGTTGGCCGCGTGCTGCAGGAGATACGGGCTGCGCTCGCGCGCCAAACGGTTCATGCAATCATGCTGACATACAATCCCTGATGATGGAATTCGCAGTCGAGACGCGCGGCCTGGCCCGCACGTTCGGATCGAAGCGAGCGGTCGACGGCATCGACCTGCAGGTGCCGCCGGGCAGCTTCTACGGCTTCCTCGGTCCCAACGGCGCCGGCAAATCGACGACCATCAAGTGTCTCACCGGACTGCTGCGGCCCTCGGCCGGCGAGATCCGCATTCTCGGCATCGATCCGAACGCCGACCCGGTCGACATCAAGCGCCGCGTCGGCGTGGTGCCCGAGGATCTCGCGCTGTTTGACCGGCTCACCGCGATTGAGACGCTCAGCTTCGTGGCGCAGGTGCATGGCATGCCGGCCGACACCTTCAAGCCGCGCGCGGCGGACCTGCTCTCGCTGATGGATCTCACCGGCGCAGCCACCACCCTGGTGACCGACTTCTCCCACGGGATGCGCAAGAAGCTCGCGCTGGCCGCGGCGCTGCTGCCGGCGCCGCGGCTGCTCTTTCTGGACGAGCCGTTTGAAGGGATCGACGCCGTCGCTTCGCGCCAGATCAAGGAGCTCCTGAATACCTTCGTGGCGCGCGGCGGCACGGTCTTCCTGACGTCTCACATTCTCGAGATCGTCGAGCGGCTGTCCACCCACATCGGGGTGATTGCCGACGGCCGGATCGTGGCGCAGGGGCGGATCGAAGACGTGCGCGCGGGCGCGCACGGGCAAGGCACGCTGGAAGAGCTCTTCATCCAGCTGGTCGGCGGCGAGCGTCCGGCGGCCGATCTCCAATGGCTGTGAGCACGGGACGGATCTTCCGCGCCTTCCTGTGGATGCGCTGGCGGGTGCTCGTGAACTCGCTCGAGCGCACCGGCTCGCGGGACATGCTCGAGCGCTTCTCGATCGCGGCCGGCAAGCTCGGACCGATCATCGCGCTGGTGCTCTTGATCCCATCGGGCATCGGGCTCTTCCTGCTGGGAATCAGTGCCGGGTTCGGCGCCGCCACCGGATCCCTGCTGATCCCGCTCGAGGTGCTGCGCTACCTGATCCTCCTCGCTTCGGCGCTCACCATCGCCGGACCGATCCTGCTGCCGACGCGCGACGGCGGCAGCGTCACGCGGCTGCTGCTGCTCCCGATCCCTCGGACGGCGCTCTACATGGCGCAGGTGGCGGGCGCGCTGGCGGATCCCTGGATCGCGCTACTGGTGCCGACCCTGCTCGGCGTGGCGATCGGCATGGCGATCGGGCTCAGCGCCGCGGGGACCGTCGTGGCGGTGCTCAGCGGAACCGCGTTCATGCTGTTCATCCTTGGCATCGCCTCGCTCGCCTCCTCGATCGTCCACCTGCTGTTTCGCGACCGGCGGCGGGGCGACCTGGTCATGCTGTTCCTGGTACTGGTGCTGCCGGTGCTCGCCATCGCGCCGCAGATGTTCTTCACCAACCAACGCAATGAGGGACGCAAGCTGAGCCGCGCCGAGCGAATGTCGCGCCCCCCCTCGCGGACCCAGCGGGTCGCCATGCGGGTGCTGCCATGGGTCCCGTCTGAAATGTATTACCGCGCGACCAGGCACGGCGGGTCGCCCGCCACCGCCGCGCTGCCGCTCGGCGCACTGGCGCTCCTGGCGACGGGCGTGCACGCAGCCGGGTTCGCCGCCTACCGGCGGGTCCTGGACATGCCCGCCAACCAGAGCATCCGCCGCGCGGGGTCGTTCGGCGGGTTGTGGAACCAGGTCATCCCGGGCTTGTCGTCCGCCGCGTCCGCCGTCGCCTTCACGCAGCTGCGCCTGGCGTTGCGATCTCCCCGCGGGCGCGCCACCATCGGCTCACCGCTGCTGATGCCGATCATTCTGGCAGGGCTCGGCTACCAGCGCGGCGGGTTGCCGATTCCCGGCATCCAGGGTCACGACGGGCTCGCGCTCGCGGCGGTCGGTTGCTTTGCGGCCATCCTCGGGCTGGTGCCCATCTCGATGAACCAGTTCGCCATCGACAAGGCGGGATTCACGCGCGTGATGCTGTCGCCGGTACGGATCGGCGACCTCCTGCTGGGCAAGGCGGTCGGGAATGCCCTCATCATCGCGGGTCCGATTCTCTTCTGCTTTATCCTGCCGGCA
>JBKJRJ010000482.1:0-3960 GCA_046594705.1 Vicinamibacterales bacterium | reverse complement strand
GGTCCGCGCGTCGCCCAGTCGGACGCGGGGGCCAACTGCGCCGCACGGGCGGGCTCGACCAGTAGCCGCAGCGCATACTCAGAGGGGGCGCCGGTGGCCTGATTGTCAGACCCTACCCGGAAGACGGCGGACAAGACGTTGGGCTTTTTCAGCGCCGCCGGCAGTTCTCCGCTCTGCCGAACGTCGCGCGCCACCTGAAAATAGACCAGACGATAGAGAGGAATGGCGGCGCCGTTGAGGCACTCGACCGAGACGCCGTTCTCACTGGCGTCCCGCGTGATCACTTCGGTCAGCTTGGTATTCCCGCGGGCGTCCTTCCACACGATCTGGCCCGGGATGGCAAGCCGTCGGCGGTCGGACGACCGCTTTTCGCTCTTGGGTTGCTGTCCACCCTGCACGAGTCGCAGACGTTGCTCCATGGGACCCTCCTGAAAGAATTACTACTGCCCCCATTACAAATCTGAGGCCGCAGCGGCTCGGGCAGGGGTTGTCGCGGATATATCTTGTACAGACAGTGACTTACGAATATTTCTGTGATCTACAGAGGGTTTCTGATTGTGATTACTAAGTAGTCAAGTGAGCTAAACCGTGGATACTTTGTAATCTATCCCCAGGCGTTCCATCTTCAGGTAGAGGCCCCGACGCGTGAGGCCGAGAACGCGGGCGGTTTGCGAGACGTTGCCGGTGGTGCGCTGGAGGGCGGTTTCGATCATCTCGCGCTCGAGACGCTCGACGGCCGCACCGAGCGTGACGTTGCGTCCGCGGCGTGCCGGTTGCGGCGCGTCCGGCGGGGCGCCGGCGAACACCGGTGAGAGCAGGTCAGGGGTGATGACGCCGCCGGGAGACGCCATCGCGACCGCCCGCTGGATCTCGTTGCGGAGCTGACGCACGTTGCCGGGCCAGCTGAACGCGTCAAAGAGATCGAGGGTGTCCGGACTCAGAAGGACGCCGGGCTTGGCGAGCCGCTCGCTCGCCTCGCGCAGGAAGAACGTGCTCAGGTGCGGAATTTCTTCGCGGCGATCACGCAGCGGTGGGACGTGGATCCGGATCACGCTCAGCCGGTAGAACAGATCTTCCCGGAAGCGGCCCGCGGCGACGCGCTGCTCGAGGTCCACGTTTGTCGCCGCCACGACGCGCACGTCCACCCGCGTCGGCCGGGTTTCCCCCACCGGCAGGATTTCCCCCTGCTCCAGGAACCGCAGGAACTTCGGCTGGACGTCGAACGGCAGGTCGCCAATCTCGTCGAGGAAGATCGTGCCGCCGGCCGCCGTCCGGATGACGCCCGGCTGATCCGCAACAGCCCCCGTGAAACTGCCGCGGCGATGGCCGAACAACTGGCTGTCGGCAAGCTCGCGGGTGGCGCTCGTGCAGTTATAGGGGAGGAACATCGCCTTGCCGCGCGGTGACCCGGCATGAATCGCGCGGGCCACCAGGTCCTTGCCGGTGCCGCTTTCGCCAGTGACCAGCACCGTGAGGTCGCTGCCCTGGAGCCGCTGGATCAGGTCGGTCACTCGCTGCATCGCGGCGCTCGCGCAGACGAACCCCGGAAAGAGCGGCTCGAGCGAGCGCTCGATGGCGCCGGCCACGGGCTCGGTCGGCCGTTCACGGGCGGCGCACAGTTCGAAGCCCTGCTGGAGCACGGCGCACAGCGTACGAAACCGCTGCAGGACCGGGGGGGCAAACGGCCGCGCCGCTGAGACGACCCCCAGCCGCGGTGCCGTGCCGTCGCGGCCGATCGGGCTGACCGCCAGCAAGGCGCTGCCGCCCGCGCCCGGCCAGCGCGCTGCCGCGCCCGCCAGGGCGCGCGCGGTCTCGGCGTCGCACCCCGCCGCCGCGATCACCCGGATCTCCCCGGGGCGGGGCAGCGTAAAGATCACCGCGGCCTGGCCATCACAGCCTTCGAGCAAGGTGGTCGTCCCCTCCTTCGCGAGCAGGGCGGGCGTCACCGCGGCGTCCACCATGCGCCGCACCAGCGCGGCATCGCCGTCCATCGGGGAGCCGAGGAACGCCCCGGTGGTCACGGTCGGCATGCCGGCCATCGCGGCGCGCGTGTCCTCGAGGTCGGGTTGGGCGTCGAGCGACTCGAAGATCGCGAGCGCGTCCGAGAGGTACCGCGTCGCGCGCGACCGCGCCCCCGCCACGCCCGACAGTTTGCCGAGCGCGAGGTAGCTCAACCCCGCCTGGTACTTCTCCCCGAGCAGGTCGAACACGCTGACGCTCTGGCCGAGATCGTGGTACGCCTCGGTGGGGCGGCCCGCCTCGGCGTGGATGCGGCCACGGAGGCGCAGGAACTCGCCCCACACGCTGGTCATGGCTGCCACCGGCATCACATCGCCCACCATCGTCAGCCGCTGCTCCGCTTCGTCGCGCCGCTCCGACGCCAACAGCGCCTCGACGGCAATCAGTTCGGCCTGGGTCGCATAGGCCGCCGGCACGCCCTCGGCCGCGGTGATCTGCGCGGCGGTCGCCAGCGCCGTGGCGGCATCGCCGCGGCGCAGCGCCAGCCGCGCCTCCAGCGCCTGCACGGACCACTGATACCAGCGGTTCGAGTCGCCATACGCCTCGCGCGATCGCACCAGCGCCCGGCTGGCGGCGTCGTGGTGGCCGCGGACGATGTGGATCTGCGCCAGGGTGTCGAACACGGCGCCGGTGGTCTCGCGCATGAACTGTAACGGGCTGCGGACGTCGAGCGCCCGGTTGAGCGCCTGCTCGGCGCGCCGGAGATTGCCGAGGCGCACGCTGATCTGGCCGAGTGACGCCAGCGCAATGCCCAGGCCGTGCGGGGTGCCGGATTCCTCCTGCAGCTCGACGCTGCGCTCGGCGAGCGCCAGCGCCTGGTCGTGGCGATGCTGCATCATCGCCACGTTCGCCTGGTTGCCGCACACGGTCGCGACCACGTCGCCGGCGCGCACCATCATGGCGAGGCGCTCGGCCTGCCGCAGCGCCGCCATCGCTTCGTCGAGGCGGCCTTCCTGCGCCAGCGTGACGCCGCTCAGCGAGTGGACGAGCGCGAGGTTCCGCCGGTCGCCCGCCGCATGCAGCGCGGACGCCGCCTGCGCGATGTGCTCGCGGACGATGGCGGTATCGCCGACCTGGCGGTAGCAGAGGCCGAGCTCATAGTGAGTCAGGCCGATGCCGCGCGAATCATGCGCGCGCTCCGCCTGCTTGAGCGCCCTCGCCAGCAGCGCGATGCCGCGCGACGGTTCCCCCTTGGCGATCGCGACTTTGCCATGGAGGCGCCAGAGCTCGGAGCGCCGGGCAGGATGCAGCCGCTCACGCTCGTCGGGCGGATCGCCCAGCGCCTCGGCCGCCTGGCGGATGTCGTCCTGGAGAAACCAGGCCTCGGCCAGCGCGCACCGGATCTGAAGGGCCTCTTCCCGCGTGAGCCCCGGCTGCTTGAGCGCCCGGACCAGCCCCGCGGCGGCCTCCGCGCCGTGCCCCTGTTGAAGCGCCTCCGATGCCTTGGTGAAAATCTCCGGCAGCGCCATGACCGGAGTATACGAGGTATACACGGGAGTTACCAGCAAGCAGTTGGCAGGAAGCCGTTCCCAGCTGCCCGTCGGAAGAAGCGGAGGAGCGGAGCCGTCGGCCGACGCCCCACACTGTCGCGATCGACTACTAACCGCTAACTAGTGACTTCCATCTGACCACTACAGCCGCTTCACGCGCGGATCCGAAGCGAAGCAGTAGGTGAGCAGCTTGTAGATCAACTTGGCGCAGAGGAAGGACGGGGCCACCATGCCGGGAATTGGGCTGAGCTCGACGAGGTCGGCGGCCACGATGCGGCGGCGCTCGGCGACAAGTCGGAGCAGCGTGGTGATCTCCGGCCAGGAGAGGCCGCCCGGTTCGGGAGTTCCGGTGGCGGGCATGATGGCCGGGTCCATGCCGTCGACGTCGATCGTGAGATAGACGTCCGGGGCGAGGGAGTCCACCACCGCCTCCATCCACTTCGGGTCGCGC
>JBKJRJ010000382.1:0-3662 GCA_046594705.1 Vicinamibacterales bacterium | reverse complement strand
CCACCTGTATCACTGCCACGCCGTGCCGCTGAAGCGGCACATGCACAAGGGCCTTTATGGAATGTTCATCGTCGATCCCAGAACCGCCCGGCCGGTTGCGGACGAACTGATCATGGTGATGAACGGCTTCGATACCAACTTCGACTCCGACAACGAGGTCTACGCGCTCAATACCGTCGCCAACCACTACATGCACGAGCCGATCAAGGTCGAGATGGGGGCGCTGGTGCGGATCTACCTCGTCAACGTCACCGAGTTCGATTTGATCAACAGCCTTCATCTGCACGGGATGTTCTTCGACGTCTTCCGCACCGGGACGTCGCTGACGACAACGGAGCGGACCGACACGGTGATGCTCTGCCAGGGCGAGCGCGCGATTCTCGAGACGCGCTTCCGCTACCCCGGCAAGTTCATGTTTCACGCCCATCAGAGCGAGTTCGCGGAGCTCGGATGGATGGGCATGTTCGAATCGATGGGGGTGCGCCGTGATACCTAGCGCCGCCACGGCCGTCACGGCCGCCACGCCGACGCCCGCCCCGCCGCGGCGCGCCATCTGGATCTGGGCCCTGGTGCCGCTCGTCCTGCTTGCCGCGCTGATCGTGGCCATCGTCCGGCTCGAGCCGGCCGAGCGGCTTCGCCCCGAGGGCATGCCGCCAGTCGAGCGGCTCAAGGTGGAACGCGCCACGCTCGCGGCCGACGGCATCCACTTGACAGTGATGAACGACGGCCCGGACCCGGTCACCATCGCGCAGGTGACGGTTGATGATGCCTACTGGGCCTTCACGGCCGAGCGCTCGCAGCTCGCCCACCTCGGGCGAACGAGCGTCCACATCCCGTATCCGTGGGTCGCGGGCGAAGCGCACCTGGTCAAGCTCCTCACCTCCACCGGGACGCCGTTCGAGCACGAGATCGCGGTGGCGGTCGAGACGCCCACCGCCAGCGCCAGCCAGCTCGCGGCCTTTGCGCTGATTGGCGTGTATGTCGGCGTGCTGCCCGTGGCGCTCGGCCTGTGCTGGTTCCCGGTGCTGGCCCGCCTCAGCCGCACAGGCATGGACGTCCTGCTGGCCGTCACGATCGGCCTGCTCGCGTTTCTCTTCGTTGACGCCGTGCAGGAAGGCTTCGAGGGCGCATCCCAGCTGGCCGGCGCGTTCCAGGGCACGGCGCTCTTCATTGCCGCGGCCGCCACGGCCTACCTGGGTCTGGAAGTGACCGGGCAGTGGCTGCGGGCCGTCCGCGCGCGCCGGAAGGCCGAGTCGTCCGCGGGAGCCGTGCTGGCGCTGCTCATCGCGATCGGCATCGGGCTGCACAATTTCGGCGAGGGGCTGGCCATCGGGGCGGCGTTCGCGCTTGGCGAAGCCGCCCTCGGCACCCTGCTCATCGTCGGCTTCACGCTCCACAACACGACCGAAGGCCTGGCGATCCTGGCGCCGATTGCCAAGGAGCGGCCGTCGATCGGCCTCCTGATCAAGCTCGGACTGATCGGCGGCGTCCCGACCATCGCCGGGGCGTGGCTGGGCGGCTTCGTCTATTCACTCGTGGCCGCGGTGTTCTGCCTCGGCCTCGGCGCCGGCGCCATCGCGCAGGTGATCGTTCAGCTCTCCAGGCAGGTGGGCCGGTCGTCGGTCGAGCCGTCGGCGGTGGGTCAGCCCGCGGCGATGCGGTTCGCCACGGCACCGATCATGCTCGGCCTGCTGGGTGGATTTGCGGTGATGTATGCCACGGGGATGCTCGTTGGGTAGGACGCTGGGCGCGATGCTCATCGTAGCGGCGGTGGCGGTGGGGGGGGCGATCGTCCTGTCGGCGCGGAGCCCGGCCGCGCACGAGATCCGTCTCGTCACGCGCGACATGACGTTTTATCTCGAAGGCCAGGTCGAGCCCAATCCGACGCTGCGGCTGCGCGCCGGCGAGAAGGTCCGGCTCGTGCTGCGCAACGAGGATGCGGGGATGACCCACGATTTCGCGGTCCCCGGGTGGCAGGCGGTCACGAAGCGGATTGAAGGCGGGGAATCGGCCTCGATCTCCTTCCGCGCGCCCGAGCAGCCCACCTCGCTGGGCTACGTGTGCCGGCCGCACGCCGCGATGATGCGAGGGATGATACTGGTCGAATGAATCTCGGGGCGGCGCTCTCGACGGCGGACTCCAAGGCCCCCTACGTGCGCCGGCTGTTTCACACCATCGCCGACCGCTACGACCTCATCACCAGCCTGCTGTCGTTCGGCCGCGATCGACGCTGGAAGGCGGCGCTCGTCGGACTCGCCGGCGTTCATCCGGGCATCCGCGCACTCGACCTCGCCGCCGGCACGGGCGACATTGCCTTCGGCCTTGCGGCCCGCGGCGCGCGGGTCACGGCGCTCGACATCACGCACCGCATGCTGCAGCTTGCAGCGGGCAAGCGGCCGGCGTCCGCCGCGGTGACGTTCGTGACCGGCGACATGATGTCGCTCCCGTTCCCGGACGGCACCTTCGACCTCGTCACCACTGGCTACGGCATCCGCAATGTTCCGCTCATCGAACCGGCCATCGCCGAGATTCGCCGGGTGCTGCGTCCAGGTGGCCTGGTGCTGTCGCTCGATTTCAACCGGCCCGGGAATGCCGCCGTCCGGGCGGTGTATCTCGGCTACCTGACGGTGGTCGGCTCGGCGCTCGGCTGGGTGCTGCATCGCGACCCCGATACCTATCGCTATATCCCCGAGTCGATCCGGCGGTATCCCGGCGCCGCCGGCGTGGCGGCGATGCTCGGCCGCGACGGCTTCGAGGACAGCCGCGTCATTCCGGTGCTGGGCGGGTTGCTGGCGATCAACGTGGCGCGGCGAGGTGGGATACGATCCCCGCATGGAAGTTTCTGACGTCCGCCGCCGGCTTCGCACCGCCATCGATGGCGCGAAGCTCCGCGCCGCCGAGCGCCGCGCGCGCACCGACGAGGCGTCGCGAGGCTTTGACGCGGTCCTCGAGACCGTGGCAGTCCCCGCCTTCAACATCGTCATGAACGCGCTGATCGGCGAGGGCTATCGCTTCAAGGTCACCACGCCAGGGCGGGCGGTACGGCTGTCACCAGAACGGTCGGCCGAGGATTTCATCGAGCTGTCGCTCGACACCGAGCGCGACATCCCGGCGGTGATGCTGACGTCCTCTCGCGGCCGCGGCCGCCGGGTCGTCACCGGCGAGCGCATCATCCGCGAGGGATCCACGATCGCCGCGCTCAGCGAAGAAGACGTCGCCGCCGCGCTCCTCGAGGAGCTGCTGCCGTTCATCGAGCGGTGAGCCGCGGCCCCGAGTCCCCCGGGAACCGTGATGCCTGGCCTAACTCCCGGGCGTGGCATCCCGCGTCCCACCCCACCGCGCAAGAAACGCGCGGCGGGGGCCCCGGCTCGCGGCATTGCTCATCGCTCACTGATGCCCAATACGCTCACTCTTCGCGCCTTGCGATCCGGGCGCCGCGCTCCGGGACTTACGCCAGGCATGAAGATTTCAGGGAACTAGCCGATCACGCCGGCTCGTCGAAGAGCGTCGATTTCCGCCTGTGGCAACCCCAAATCGTTCGTCAGTATCGAGGCCGTGTGCTGGCCCAGCACGGGCGGCGGCGTGCGCACCGCGGCGGGCGTCGCTGAGAGCTTCAACGGCGTGCCCAGGACGCGAATCGGGCCGGCGGTGAGGTGTTCCAG
>JBKJRJ010000177.1:0-4670 GCA_046594705.1 Vicinamibacterales bacterium | reverse complement strand
TACTCGACGGCTTGCGCATCGAGCCGACCCCCGAGCCCACGGCGCTCGTCATCTTCGGCGCCTCGGGCGATCTCACCCGGCGCAAGCTGCTGCCGGCGATCTACAAGCTGGCGCTCGCTCAGCGGCTCCCCGCCCGATTCGCCGTCATCGGCGTCGCGCGCTCGCCCATGAGCGACGACCAGTTCCGGCAGCACTTCCACGACAGCCTGAAGGAGTTCTCCGGCCTTCAGAAGCCTGACGAGGTGTCGACCGCGCTGGCGCGCGAGATGGGGTACGTCCAGGGTGAGATGGACGATCCCGCGCTGTACCAGGCGCTGACCATCAAGCTGGGTGCGATGGGGACCCCCGATGGCGTCCTCTTCTACCTGGCGACCCCTCCCACGGTCTACGGGACCGCCGTCGAGCATCTTGGCGCCGCCGGGCTCACGACGCCGGCCACACCGGAGGGCTGGCGGCGGGTGATCGTGGAAAAGCCGTTCGGCACCGATCTCGCCAGCGCGCGCGAGTTGAACCGCGTCCTGCACGCACACCTGGACGAAGCCCAGATTTTCCGCATCGATCACTACCTCGGGAAAGAAACCGTCCAGAACCTGCTGGTCTTCCGTTTCGCCAACGGCATGTTCGAGCCCGTCTGGAACCGCCGGTATATCGACCACGTGCAGGTCACCGCCGCTGAAACCGTGGGCGTGGAGCGGCGCGCCAACTACTACGAGGGCGCCGGCGCCCTGCGCGACATGGTCCAGAACCACCTGATGCAGGTGCTCGCAATGATCGCGATGGAACCGCCCATCGCCTTCTCCGCGGAGAACGTGCGCGATCGCAAGCACGACGTGCTGGCGTCAATCCAGCCGGTGTTGGAGGGGCGCGGTGACAACGTGGTGCGCGCGCACTATGCCGCAGGCTGGGTGTCGGGGGCGGAGGTGCCGGGCTACCGCGAAGAGGAAGGCGTCAGCGCCGCCTCGACGACGGAGAGCTACGTGGCGTTGCGCCTTCAGCTCGACAGCTGGCGCTGGGCGGGAGTACCGTTCTACCTGCGCACCGGCAAGCGCCTGCCGAAACGCACCACGGAGATCGCGATCCAGTTCCGTCGCCCGCCGCTGCACATCTTCAAGCGCATCAGCCCGACGGCGATCGCATCGAACCTGCTGATCGTGAACGTGCAGCCCGACGAAGGCATCTCCGTGCGCTTCGAAGCCAAGTTGCCCGGCAGCCGCATGCAGCTGGCGCCGGTGATGATGAATTTCCGCTACGGCAGCGCCTTCGGTGTGCCGGTGCCGGAGGCCTACGAGACGCTGTTGCTGGACGCGATGCTGGGCGACCCGACGCTGTTCGCTCGGCACGACTTCGTCGAAGCGTCGTGGGGGCTGATCACACCGATCCACGAGGCGTGGCAGGCCTCCGGCGCGACGGCGATCCCGACCTACGAAGCGGGCGAGTGGGGTCCACACGAGGCCGACGCGATGATGGCGGCCGACGGCCGCCGCTGGAGGACGCTGTGAGCCCCCGGCACGAGAAGCCGGTCGCGGCGCTGCTGCCGGGCGGGCGCGACGTCACCTTCGCGGAGATCGAAGTCACGCTGGCGCGTCTCGTCCGGGACGGGCGCCGGAAACGCGGTCCGGCCCGCGCGCTCACCGCGACGGTGATCGTGATCGGCAAGCCCGAGCGGCTGGTGGCGGCCGCGGAGGCGCTGGAGCAGCTTGGCGAGGCCGGCGGCGTGCGGGCGATCCTGATCTCGGAAGGTGAGCACACCTCGCCGGTGGCGCGCGTCACGGAGACCGCCATCGCGATCTCCGGGCTGTCGCCGCGATACCTCAACAACGCCGTGGCGGCGCTCCGGCTCTCGAGCCTGCCGGCGCTGGTCTGGTGGCGCGGCGGTTCGATCGAGTCGCTCGATGGCCTCGCCAACCTGGCCGACCGGCTGGTGCTCGACATCGACCAGCCCGATGCCGTGTGGGCGCGCGCCGACACTCTGTTCGAGCGCACCGCACTGACGGATATACGCTGGACGCGGCTGACGCGCTGGCGCTCCGCCGTCGCGCATCTCTTCGACCTGGCACAGGTGCGACAGGCGGCGTCAGGCCTGCGTTCCCTGACCATCGAGACCACCGACGTGTTCGCGGCGCGGCTGTTCGCGGGCTGGCTGGCCGCGCGGCTGCGCTGGTCGTCGTCGGTGCGGATCGAGATTCGTGTCGTGACCAGCGACCTCACGACGCCGCTGGTTCGAGTCGCCGCGGAGGGTGGCGGACTGGGCCTCTCGCTCCGGGTCAAGCCGGGGGCGTCATGCCTCGAGGCGAGTGTGGACGGGGCCGAAGCCACGGCGCGAGTCGTGCCGCTTGGAGATGGCACCCTGGCGTCCCTGATTGGCGAAGAACTCGGAGTGCGGACACGCGACCTGGCGTTCGAGCAGGCGCTGGTCTCCGCGCGGGAGATATCGGCATGAGTGGGAGTACCTTCGGCGTCATCGGGCTCGGCACCATGGGGCGCAACCTCGCGTTGAACATCGAGGAACACGGCTTTCCGGTCGCGGTGTGGAACCTCGAGACGGAATGGACCGACGCGTTTCTGCAGGCCCACCCGCAGGCGGCCTTCACCGGGGCGAACACGCTGGCGGCGCTGGTGGCGGCGCTCGAGCGGCCGCGCCGGATCGTCATGATGATCCCCGCCGGTGCGCCCGTCGACCAGATGATCGAGAAGCTCTCGCCGCTGCTCGAGGCGGGCGACATCGTGATCGATGGCGGCAACTCGTTTTTCGAGGACACCCGGCGGCGCGAAGCGGCGCTCCGCGAACAGCGCCTGCATTTCGTCGGCTGCGGCGTGTCGGGAGGCGAGGAGGGCGCGCGCTTCGGCCCGTCGATCATGCCCGGAGGTTCCGACGAGGCCTGGGGCCGCATCAAGGACGTGCTCGAAGCGATCGCGGCGAAGACCGAGGCGGGCCCGTGCGTCACCCACGTCGGCCCCGACGGCGCCGGGCACTTCGTCAAGATGGTGCACAACGGCATCGAGTACGGCGACATGCAGATCATCGCGGAGGCCTACGACGTGCTGCACCGCGGTCTCGGCCTGAGCACGCCCGAGGCCGGCGCGGTGTTCGAGGCCTGGAACCGCGGTCCGCTCGAATCGTTTCTCATCGAGCTGACCGGGCAGGTGTGCCGCGTCGCCGACGGCGAGAGCGGCCAGCCGCTGGTGGACGTGATCGAGGACAAGGCCGGGCAGAAGGGCACCGGCAAGTGGACCGCGCAGGTCGCGCTCGACCTGGCCGTCGCGATCCCGACGATCGGCGCCGCGATCGACGCCCGGGTGCTGTCGAGCCTGAAAGCGGAGCGCACCGCCGCGAGCCGCCTCGTGCCGTCGCCCGACACCCGCGCCCCGTTTGCGGGGGCGGACCGCGAGGCCTGGACCAGCGCCCTGAGGGACGCCATCTACGCGGCGCGCGTCTGCAGCTATGCGCAGGGGATGGCGCTGATCGCCGCCGGCTCCGCCAAATACGGCTGGTCGATCAGCCTCGCGGAAATGGCGCGCATCTGGAAGGGCGGATGCATTATTCGCGCGCGCCTGCTCGATCCCGTCCGCCAGGCATTCACCATCAACTCCGCGCTGGCCAACCTGTTGATCGATCCCGCGATCGCGCGCGAGATGCAGGCCGCGGGAGCCGGCTGGCGGCGCGTGGTGGCGACGGCCGCCGCCGCCGGCATCCCCGTCCCGGCGATCAGCGCGAGCCTCTCGTACTTCGACAGCTACCGCACCGCGCGGCTGCCGCAGAATCTCACGCAGGCGCAGCGTGACGCCTTCGGTGCCCACAAGTTCGAACGCGTGGAGCGGCCGGGATTTGTCCACGCCGACTGGGGACTGGGCCCTGACGCCTGAGAGGAGCCCCCACGCATGGCCACGCTGAATCTCGCCTCGGTGCTCGAGCACTCCGCCCGGCTGACGCCGGGTCGCGTCGCGATCACCTGCGGTCCGCAGCAGCTGACCTACGCCGAGCTCGACGCCCGTGCCACGCAGGTGGCGGCGGGTCTGCACGCGCTGGGCATCCGCGCGGGCGAGCACGTCGCGCTGTCGTGTCCGAACATCCCGTGGTTTCCGATCGCCTACTTCGGGATTCTGAAGGCCGGCGCGGTGGTCGTGCCGCTGAACGTCCTGCTCAAGCCGCGGGAGATTGCCTATCACCTGCGCGACAGCCACGCCAGGGCCGTGCTCGCATTCGAGGGCACCGCCGAGCTGCCCATCGGCGCGATGTGCCGGGAGGCGGCGGCGGAGAGCGGCACGCCGCACGTCTTCGTCTTTCCACCCGACGCCGCCGCGCTCATGCGGGACACCGCGGGGTTCCAGCCGCCGCGCCGGGAGCCGCACGATACCGCCGTCATCCTCTACACCTCCGGCACCACCGGCCACGCGAAGGGGGCGGAGCTGACCCACGGCAACATGGTGAGCAACGCCGTCACCTGCCACGACATGTTCAGGCCCGCGTTCGACAGTGGGACCGGGCAGAACGTCACGCTCATCACGCTCCCGTTGTTCCACTCGACCGCCCAGACGGCCCAGATGAATGCCGCGTTGTACGGCGGGTTCCGGCTCGTCCTCCTGCCACGGTTCGATCCCGCCGCCGTGCTCGAGGCGTTCTCGCGCGAGCAGGTCGGCCTCTGGATCGGGGTGCCGACGATGTATTGGGC
>JBKJRJ010000461.1:0-20799 GCA_046594705.1 Vicinamibacterales bacterium | reverse complement strand
TCCGGCGTCTGCGCCGCGCTGGTGTACTCCGGGAAGTTCAGCGCGAACCGGCTGACCGGCGCACCGGCCTCGTCGTAGATCTCGACGTCGCTGGTGAGACGGGCGCGCGCCAGGACGGTCTGGCTCCAGAGGCGGAAGGCGGCGTCGGTGCGGGGCGGCACCGCGCGCGTGGCGGCCGCCGCCGCGACCAGGTCCGGCACGCCCGGCAGCGCGTCGATTTCGCGCAGCGCCTCTCGCAGGCGCTCCTGCAGCGTCTCCGGGTGCGACATGGCTTCGACGGCGTAGCGCACCTCGATCAGCTCCTGCCTGGCGCGCTCCGCGAAGAAGTGCACCGAGGGGTAGACCAGCAGCGCCGGCAGCAGGAAGGCCATGAAGAGCGCCAGGACTCGTGACGCCACAGTGGCGCGGCGGTACCAGGTCACCAGCCGCGGCGCGACGAGCGCCGCCGCCGCGCAGGCCAGTGCCCCGAGCACCACGGCCAGACCCGGGACGGGCCAGTCCCGCGACGCGCCGGCCCACCCGACCACCACGACCGGCGCCAGCCAGAGCATCGTCGCCGTCAGGTGCCGCGATGACCAGCGGCGGGGCAGCCGCCAGCCGGCCAGCGCCATCCCGCACACCAGTGCGCCGATCCAGAGGACCGCGGCGTGGCCCAGCAGCACCCCCGCGAGCGTCGCCAGCCGCGGGGCGCTCCAGGGATGCAGGGAAAAATGCCGGAGATCCACCGCCGACGGATCCACGCTGCGCCCGAGGACGATGTCAAAGGCCACCAGCAGCGCGGCCAGCGCCAAGCCGGACACCAGTTGCGTGGCCGCGAAGCCGACGGCGTGGCCGGCGGGCCAGCGCCGCCTCGATCGAAGCCCGAGGCGCAGGCGCACGGCGGCCGCCACAATGGTCGCGGCCAGCGCGGCCGCGGCCGCGCCGCCCAGCAGCAGGCGGACCGCGGTGCGGTTGGCTTGATCGCTGGACCACGGCGAGACCTGAAAGCCGAGCCACAGCAGCGCACCGCCCGCCGTGGTCAACAGCGCGATGATCAGCGTCAGGCGCCATTGCCGCGACGCGGAACGGGATGCGGCGCGGGCGTCGAGCAGCGGCCCGCCGAGCAGCAGCACCGTCAGCGCAAAGATGGCCACCGCGATCGCCACCACTCCCCGCCGATGGCGGCTGCGCGCGGCGGCCAGCGCCGAGGCCGCAATCGAGGCGTCCAGCAGCGGCCGTCCGTCGGCGGCGCGGACCACGAAGGTATACGGCGCCGGCGGGGCGCCCTCCTCGTGCAGTCGCAGCGAGACGGCCGCGCGGGAGGTGGGCATGACGAACTCGTTCGCGCCCAGCAGCGACGAGCCGGGCGCTTCCGTCAGGACGTGCTCCACCGCGACCGAGCCGAGCCGCGCGCGCTCCCGGGAGCCCGAGACGAGGGGCTGCAGAGCGAACAGGCGCAGGCCGAGCGGGGAGGGCGTGACGAACAGAGCCGCCGGCCCCTTGGTCCGCTCCGCTGCCAGGTCCGAGGCGCGCCCGGCCCACGCGCGCGGCGCCCCGTCGCCGCCGTAGACCGTGACGGCGAGATCGGTCAGGTCGTCGGGGCGCTGCTGCCGCGCGTCGGCCGCCGCGTCGAACAGGATCCGATCACCGTCCCCGGTCCTCGCCTCCGAGGCGATCGCGCCGGGGACTCGCGGATCGGCGGCGATCGCCTGCGCCACCCGCTCGACGTCGTCCGTCATGCGGGCGATTGACGCGCGGACCTCCTGTTCGACCCGCGCGGCCGCGCCGGCATCGTCGCTCCCGAGCCTGAGGATCTCGACCGCGGCGCCGGCGAGCACGACGACGGCGGCGAGCGCGCAGCCGCCGGCGAACACCCGCGTGACGCTGACGCGCCGATCGCCCGTCTGCGCCGTGCCACTCGTCCTCTGGACCACCTCCCCGGCAGGATACACGATGTATAGTGGTGTGTTTGGCCATGCCGCACATCCCCGGGCTGAAGGCCGCCCTGAAGCGCGGCGCCCTGATCGCCGCCGCGAACTGGCCGCTCGTGGTGGTCGGCTTCGTCGCGGACTCGAGCGTCAAGCTGCTGCTCGCCGTGCCCATCGTCGGCGGTGCCTTCCTGGTTGCCCTCCTGTTGGACACTCCTCTCAGCGAGCTGCTGCGCGGCGACGTGCGCGAGATCGTCACCTCGATCGTGACCGCGCTGACGGCCAGCCCGACGGCGCTGGTGGCGTTCGTCGTGGCCATCACGCTCGTGTTCGTGGTGGGGTCCCTGCTGCAATTCATCGTCAAGGGCGGGACGGTCGCGCTGCTCGCGCAGTCCGAACGTGTCGCCGGTCCGATCGAGCGTCCGCCGCTGCGGCTCGAGCAGCTGCGCCGCGCGCAGGTGGTGACCATCGACGCGTTCGTCGGGAGCGCCGGACGGCTGTGGCGCCGTTACGTCCGGATCGGTCTCGGCCTGCTGGTGGCCTATGCGCTGACCGCCGCGGTCTACCTCGCCTTCATCTTCGGCGGCTACGCCCTGGCCGACAATTCGGCGATCCTGCTCGGCTGGACGGTCGCCGCGGCGGCGGCCTCGAGCGTGCTCATCGTGTGGCTCGCGCTGCTGAACTTCTTCTATCTGATGACGCAGATGGTCGTCGCGATCGAGGACGTGAGTGTCCGCCGCGGCGCGCGCCTCGCGCTGACCTTCATCTGGGGACATCTGCGGGAAGTCGCGGCGGTGTTCGGCGTGGTGCTGGTCGTGGCCGTGATCGCGACGGCGGCGTCGATTCTGGCAACCGCGGGCCTCGGGCTGATCGCGTTCGTGCCGCTGGTCGGCCTGGCGGTGCTGCCGCTGCAGCTCGCGGCGTGGCTGGTGCGGGGCATCGTGTTCGAATACCTGGCGCTGGCCGCCCTCGGCGCCTATCTGTCACACTACCGCTGGTACCATTCGGCAGCTCCGCCGCAGGAGATCCCCGACATCCAGCTGGCATGACCACCAATCACACCCAGTTCCTGTCGAGCGCTGCCGCGCACATGCGCGAGTCCGCGATCCGCCGGATGGGCGCCGTGCTCGCGGCGGGGCAGGACCTCGTCTCGTTCGCGCCCGGCTACCCCGATCCCGCGACGTTCCCCTGGGACGAATTCGGCGACATGGCGGCCGAGCTCCTGAGCAATCGCGAGCCCGGCGTGCTGCAGTACGGACCCACGCGCGGCTATCGCCCGTTGCTCGACACCATTGTCGCAATCATGGCGAACCGTGGGGTGGCCGTCAGGCTCGAGGATCTGCTCGTCACCACGGGATCGCAGCAGGGGCTCGACCTGGTCGCGAGGGTGCTCGTCGATCCGGGCGACGTGATTCTCGTCGAGCTGCCGACCTATGTCGGCGCGATCTCGGCCTTCGGTAACCTCCAGGCCGATCTGGTCGGTGTGCCGCAGAACGCCGACGGGATCGACCTGGATGCCCTGGACGCCGCGTGCCTGCGGCTCCGCGCTGAGGGGCGCCGGGTCAAGTTCCTCTACGTCGTTCCCAACTTCCAGAATCCCACCGGCTTGCTCATCAGCCTCGACCAACGGCAGCGGCTGCTCGAATGGGCGGAGCGCCGCGACGTGCTGATTGTCGAGGACGATCCCTACCGCGAGTTGTATTTCGAGGACTCGGCCACCGCGGCGGAGGTGCGGCCGCTCAAGGCGGACGATCGTCACGGGCGCGTCATCTATTTGAGCAGCTTCTCGAAGACGCTGGCGCCCGGCTTCCGGGTGGCCTGGATCGCGGCGCCCGCGACGCTCGCGGCGAAGTTCGAGATGGCCAAGCAGTCGGAGGATCTGCTGACGGGTTCCCTCGATCAGCGCCTCGTCTACGAAGCGTGCCGCCGCGGCGTGCTCGACCGACAGCTGCCGCTGCTGCGGGCGCACTACGCGCACAAACGCGACGTCATGGAGCGCGCGCTGCGCCGCGAGCTGGGGGACATGGTGAGCTGGCCGAAGCCGGCGGGCGGATTCTTCCTGTGGCTGACGCTGCCGGCCGGCATCGATGCTGACCGGATGATTCCCCGCGCGGTGGAACACGGCGTGATCTACGTGGCGGGGGAGGCGTTCTACGTGAACGGCCGAGGGCAGAACACCCTCCGCCTGTCCTTCTCGGCGCCCACACCGGACCGGATCGAGGCGGGCGTGGCGCGCCTGGCGCTTACGCTCCGCGCCGAATCGGCAGCAGCGGCGACAGCGGCCGCAGCTGAAGTCCCGGAAGCGCGATAAGCGGCTCGAGGGGCGGATCGCGGAGCACCAGGGGCCAGTCCGGCAGCGAGACCGCCCGGAGCGGCGGATCCGTGAGCACCAGCCGGCCCAGGACGTGGCCGACGGGCCGCAGCTCGGGATCGGTGAGGAAGAACTCCCCTGGCACGGCTGCCATCGCGGAGAACTCAACGGTTGCCGACTCGCCGGCCGATGCGACGAACGACAGCTGCCACTCATTCGACAGCCCGCCGGTGACCACGAACAGCTGCACCCCCGATGGCGTCTCCCGGACGGCGGGCGGGACGTCGCGCGGGATGTCCCCAGGCAGCGGAATCGTCCCGCTCGGCCGGCCGTCCGCGTCGTACAACATGACGAGGTGCGGCGCGACGATAGGGACGAACACGAGGTGCCCGAACAGCCCCACGCCCGCCAGCGGCCGCCTGCGAACGGCGCTCGTCCACCGCTGATTGCCGTTCGAGCGATCGAGCGAGTAGACGACGTTGTCGAGGGCGGCGAAATACACCCGCTCGTCGTCCACCGCGATCGCGCCGGTCGGGATCGAGCCGATGCGGCGCGGCCACTGCGGCCGGCCCGACCGTCCGTCGAGACAGTAGAACCGCTTGTCGCCGGCGCCGGCGTAGACGCGTCCCGCCACCGCGCCAAGCGTGCTGACACCGCCCGGCAGGTAGCGCTCCCAGGCGACGGCGCCCGTCGCGAGCGTCAAGGCGAGGATGCGGCCATCGTCCGCGCCGGCGTAGACGTGACCGCCGTCGATCGCGGGCGGCAGCTTCACGCCGCCGGCCGGATGACGCCAGGCCACCTCGCCGTCCTTCGCGCGAATGGCGACGATCTCGGTGTCGGTGACGGCAATCAGCCAGCCGCCGCCCGCCACGAGCGGCGCGACGGTCTTGACACGCGGCACCACCCAGGCGCTACCGCCGTCCGCGCCGCGCACGGCTTCCACGGCCTCGCCGGCCGCGACGACGAGCAGTCCGTCCACCGCCACCATCGGGACGGAGACGTCCCTGGTAATACGCCAGATTTCGCGGCCGTCGGTGATGGCCCGGGCGGTGAGATGGGCGGTCTTGAGCGCGACGAACACGCGGTCGCCGTCGCTGACCGGCGGCGCGGCGGCGGCGGCTCCGAGGTCAACGGACCAGAACACGGCCAAGGGAAGGGCCGGCGGAGGAGGCCTGTCGGCGCCCGCCGCCGCGGCCGCGACCGGGAGCAGCCACGTCAACAGCAGCGCGTAGAGCGCAAATGCCCTACAAGATATGGTGGTCCAGCTCCGCGACACACCTTATAATACCGGTACTCCACACCGGACCGAGCGTTCAGGCCTACTACGTGTGACACATCAAACTATTGTCGTCCTCGATTTCGGTTCGCAATTCACGCAGTTGATTGCGCGCCGCCTGCGGGAACTTTCGGTCTACTCCGAGATCCTGCCGTTCAACACGCCCCTGGCCGAGATCCGTGCGCGCAACCCGATCGGCATCGTGCTGTCAGGGGGGCCGCGCAGCGTGTCCGAGGCCTCGGCGCCGCGCTGTGACGCCGCCATCTTCGGGGCCGGCGTCCCGGTGCTTGGCATCTGTTACGGCATGCAGCTGATGACCGACATGCTCGGCGGGCAGGTCGCGCCGGCGCCGCACCGCGAATTCGGGCTGGCGACGATCGCCATCGCCGACGCGGCGCCGCTGCTGGCGTCGGTCGGCCGCGAGCTGCGGGTCTGGGCCAGCCACGGCGACCTCGTCAAGACCGCGCCGCCGGGGTTCCAGGTCACCGCGACCAGTGCCAACGCACCGGTGGCCGCGATGGCGGACGAGAGCCGGCGGTTCTACGCGCTGCTGTTCCACCCGGAGGTCGCTCACACCGACAAGGGCACCGAGATCCTGCGCAGCTACGCGTTCGACATCTGCGGCGGCACCGGCGACTGGACGATGGCGTCGTTCGTCGAGGAGACGGTGGGGAAAATCACGGCCCAGGTCGGCGACGGCCGGGTGGTGTGCGGCCTGAGCGGGGGCGTCGACTCGACGGTCGCGGCGCTGCTGATCCACCAGGCGATCGGCGATCGGCTCACCTGCATTTTCGTCGACAACGGTGTACTGCGGCTGGACGAGGCGGACCAGATCCGGCTGCGGTTCGAGCGCCTCCGTCTGCCGCTGGTGTTCGCCGACGCCTCGGCCCTGTTCCTCGATCGCCTGGCCGGCGTGACGGACCCCGAGACCAAGCGCAAGATCATCGGCGGCGCGTTCATCGAGGTGTTCGAGGCTGAAGCGAAGAAGATCGGGTCGTTCGATTTCCTGGCGCAAGGCACGCTCTATCCGGACGTGATCGAAAGCGTGTCGGTGATCGGCCCGTCGCACGTGATCAAGAGCCATCACAATGTCGGCGGTCTGCCGGAGAACATGCGCTTCACGCTGGTGGAGCCGCTGCGGCAGCTGTTCAAGGACGAAGTCCGCGCGGTCGGCAAGGAGATGGGGCTCGAGGACGAGTTCGTGTGGCGCCAGCCGTTTCCCGGCCCCGGCCTCGCGGTGCGCATCCTCGGCGAGGTGACCCCGTCGCGCCTCGACCTGGTGCGCCGCGCCGACGCCATCGTCTCGGACGAAGTGCGGAAGGCGGGCTGGTACCGCCACCTGTGGCAGTCGTTCGCGGTACTGCTGCCGGTGCAGAGCGTGGGGGTGATGGGCGACGCGCGGACATATGAGTACACCTGCGCGATCCGCGCGGTCGAAAGCCGCGACGGCATGACGGCCGACTGGGCGCGCCTGCCGCACGAGCTGCTCGAAGCGATCTCCTCGCGCATCGTCAACGAAGTCCGCGGCATCAATCGCGTCGTCTACGACATCAGTTCCAAGCCGCCCTCGACCATCGAGTGGGAATGAGCGACTTCGTCCACCTGCACCTGCACTCGGAATACTCGCTCCTGGACGGGGCCTGCCGGATCGAAGAACTGCTCGACAAGGCGGCCGAGCTGAAGATGCCGGCGATGGCGATCACCGAGCATGGCAACATGTTCTCGTCGGTCATCTTCCATGATCAGGCGCGCAAGCGCGGCATCAACCCGGTGCTCGGGTGCGAGGTCTACGTGGCGCCGGGCGACCGGCGCACGAAAAGCGGGACGCCGGGCGAAACGGCCAACCACCTGGTGCTGCTGGCCGAGACCAACGAGGGGTACCACAATCTCATCAAGCTGGTGTCCTCGGGCTACACCGAAGGGTTCTACTACAAGCCGCGCATCGACAAGGAGCTGCTCGCGCGGCACGCCAAGGGGCTGATCGGGTTGAGCAGCTGCCTCAAGGGTGAAGTCGCCAGCGGTATCCGGACCGAGCAGCCGCACAAGGCGGTGACGGCGGCGGCCGCCTACCGCGACATCCTCGGGCGCGAGAATTTCTTCCTCGAGATGCAGTATCAGGGGATCGACGACCAGCGGGTGGTCAACATCGGGCTGCAGCCGATTGCCAAGGATCTCGGGATCGATCTCGTCGTGACCAACGACGTCCACTACCTGACCAACTCGGATCACAAGCCGCACGACATCCTGCTGTGCATCGGCACCGGCAAGACCGTGACCGACACGGAGCGGCTGAAATATCACGGCGACCAGTTCTACCTGAAGACCGACCGGGAAATGGCGGCGGTGTTCCCCGACTACGCGGACGCCATGCGGCGCACGGTGGAGATTGCCGCGCGCTGCCACGTCGATCTCTCCTTCAAGGAGAACTACCTCCCGAATTTCGACGTGCCGGCCGGCTTCACGCTCGACGACTACTTCGAGCACGAGGTGCGGCAGGGGTTCCAGGCGCGGCTGCCGAAACTCAGGGACCTGGCGTCGCGCGGCGTGCTCAAGCACACCATCGACGAGTACGAGCGCCGGCTGGTCTACGAAGTCGAGATGATCAAGAAGATGAAGTACCCCGGCTACTTCATGATCGTGTGGGACTTCATCCGCTACGCGCGGGAGCAGGGCATCCCGGTGGGACCGGGCCGCGGCTCCGCGGCGGGCAGCTTCGTCGCCTATTGCCTGCGGATCACCGATGTCGATCCGATCGAGTACGACCTCATCTTCGAGCGCTTCCTCAATCCCGAGCGCGTGTCGCTGCCCGACATCGACATCGATTTCTGCGAGCGCCGCCGCGGCGAAGTCATCAAGTACGTCACCCAGAAATACGGCAGCGACAACGTCGCCCAGATCATCACGTTCGGGACGATGAAGGCGCGCGCGGTGGTGCGCGACGTGGCGCGCGTCATGGACATCCCCTACGCCGATGCCGATCGCGTCGCCAAGGCGATCCCGCCGGCGCTCGACATGACGCTCGAAAAGGCGCTGCTCGAAAGCCCCGCGCTGAAGGAGATGCAGCAGAAGGACGAGCGCATCAAGGAGCTGCTCGCTGTGGCGCAGCGGCTCGAGGGGATGACGCGGCACGCCTCGGTCCACGCCGCGGGGGTCGTCATCGCGCCGCGGCCGCTCACCGAGTTCGTGCCGCTCTACAAGTCGCAGAAGGACGAAATCGTCACGCAGTGGGCGATGAAGGAGGTCGAGCGCGTCGGCCTCCTGAAGATGGACTTCCTCGGCCTGAGCACGCTGACCCTGATCGACGATTGCCTGAAGGAGATCAAGCGGACCGAGGGCATCGAGCTCGACATCGACGCCATTCCCCTCAACGACGACAAGACCTACAAGCTGTTCTCGGACGGCTGCACCTACGGTGTGTTCCAGTTCGAGAGCTCCGGGATGCGCGAGCTGCTGCGCAAGGCCAAGCCGGAGCGGCTCGACGACCTGATCGCGCTGAACGCGCTCTACCGGCCGGGCCCGCTCAAGTCGGGGATGGTGGACGACTTCATCTCGCGCAAGCAGGGCAAGACCGAGGTCAAGTACGAGCACCCCTCGCTGGCGCCGATCCTGTCGGACACCTACGGCGTGATCGCCTACCAGGAACAGGTCATGCGCATCGCCGCGGTGCTGGCCGGGTTCACGATGGGCCAGTCCGACGTCCTCCGCAAGGCCATGGGGAAGAAGGACCCCAAGGTCATGGCGAAGCAGCGCGAAGCCTTCATGGCCGGCACCAAGGCGAACCACATCCACGAGAAGAAGGCCAAGAAGATTTTCGACCTGATGGAGTACTTCGCCGGCTACGGCTTCAACAAGTCGCACTCGACGACCTACGCCTGGGTCGCCTACCAGACCGGCTACCTGAAGGCCAACTACCCGTGGCACTTCATGGCCGCGCTCCTCACTATCGAAGCGGCGAACACCGACAAGCTCGCGATGTATCTCGGCGAGTGCCGCGACCTCGGCGTGCCGATCCTGGCACCGGACATCAATACCAGCCAGCTCCCCTTCACGGTCGAACCGGCCGGGGTGCGGTTCGGTCTCTGCGCGGTCAGGAACGTCGGCGAGGGGGCGATCCTCTCGATGCTGGGCGTGCGCCGGGAGCTCGGACGGATCGCATCGCTCTACGCACTGTGCGAGCAGGTCGATCAACGGCTGGTGAACAAGCGGCCGCTCGAGAGCCTGGTGAAGGCCGGCGCGTTCGACTCGCTGGTGGCGACCGGCACCACGCCGTCGCGGCGGGCCCGGCTGTTCGCCTCGGTCGACAAGGCGATCGAGCATGGCAGCCGGCATCAGCGCGACCGCGACAAGGGGCAGAATCAGCTGTTCGGCGGCGGCGGGGAAGGGGACGCCGAAACCGGCGGGACGATCGCGCTGGCCGAAGTCGTCCCCTGGACCGAAACGCAGCAGCTCGCGTTCGAGAAGGAATCGCTTGGCCTCTACATGAGCGGCCATCCGCTCGAGCGCTTCACCGCGGAGCTCAAGACCTTCGGCGCGCAGCGCATCGCCGAGCTCACCGGCTCGCTCGCCGATGTCTGGGTCGGCGGGATCGTCAGCGGTCTGCGCCCGCTCAAGACGAAAAAGGGCGACCGCATGGCGGTCTTCATGCTCGACGACATTGCCGGCGGTATCGAGGTGGTGGTGTTTCCGGAGACGTTCGGCAAGTGCGGGCACGTCATTGCCGCCGACGCGATGCTGCTGGTGCGCGGCAAGCTCGAAAAGGACGAAGAAACCGCCCGCATCGTTGCCACCGAGCTCCAGCCGATCGCGCTCCTCAAGGAGCGGACGACGCGGGAGGTGGTCATTCACCTGAAGGGCTCGTCGCGTGACACGATGGAGGCGCTGGCCGAACTGCTGTCACGCCACCGCGGCGACCGCCGGGTGTCGCTCGAGCTCGACGTGAAGCACCAGGGGGGCACGCCGCTCCGCGTCCGGGCCGACGTCGCGCAGCGCGTCAGGCCGTCGGAAAAGCTCGTCGAGGAAGTGGAACAACTCTGTGGAGCCGGGTCGGTGGTCCTCAGATAGGCGTTGGGCTTTGGGCTTTAGAGGCGTTAGGTATGGGTTTCGTGACCGATTGGCAAAGGGAGTGCCGGACGATGACTGAGCTGTGTGCCGACCATCAGATCAGGTTGCTACGACGAACGACACCGCCGACGGCAACCTCTAGCCTGTCCCCGGCTGGCCACCCCAAAGGCTAAAGCCCAAAGCCCAAAGCCTAAACTCAAAGCCCAAAGCCTGCCTATGTCTGAACTGCTCGAATTCGAAGAACCCGTCGGAGTCCTGCTGAAGGAGATCGAAGCCCTCAGCATGATGCCGAAGACTCCCGAGCGGGAGCGCTCGATCGACTCGCTGCGCCGGCGCGCCGACGAGATCCGCGCGGAGATCTTCCAGAACCTGACGCCGTGGCAGCGCGTGCTGGTCGCGCGCCACCCGAACCGGCCGAACACGCTCGACTATGTCGAACGGCTGTTCACCAGTGTCGACGAGCTGCACGGCGACCGACGGTTCGCCGACGATCACGCTATCGTGGCCGGGTTGGCGGAGTACAAGGGGCAGCCGGTCGCCTTCCTCGGACACCAGAAGGGGCGCGACACCAAGCAGAAGATCTTCCGCAACTTCGGCTACGCGCGTCCCGAAGGCTATCGCAAGGCGCTGCGCATCCTGCAGATGGCGCACAAGTTCTCCCGCCCGGTCGTCGTCTTCATCGACACGCCCGCGGCGTATCCCGGCATCGAGTCGGAGGAACGCGGCGTGGCCGAGGCGATCGCGCTCAACCTGCGCGAGATGATGATGATCGAAGTCCCGATCATCGTGATGGTGTGCGGCGAAGGCGGCAGCGGCGGCGCGCTGGGGATCGCGATTGGCGACCGCGTGCTGATGCAGGAGTATTCCGTCTACAGCGTCATCCCGCCCGAGGGCTGCGCCGCCATCTTGTGGCGCGATCCTGCCCGCAAGGTCGAAGCCGCCACCGCACTCAAGATCACGGCCTCCGACATGGTGGCGCTCGGCCTGGTGGACGGGATCATCCCGGAGCCGTCCGGCGGCGCCCATAACGACTACGAAGCGGCGACCGCGCTGGTCGACCAGGCGCTTTCCGCGGCCCTCGCCGAGGTCTCGGCACTTACCGCCCCCGAGCGGCTCGACCTGCGATATGCCAAGTTCCGGCGCATGGGCGAAGAAGGATCCTCCTTCACCGACACCCAGCCGGTCGAAGCCCCTTCGTGAAGACCCTGATCTGGAACCATCTCCCGTGTAACGACGACGACGCCAGGGCGCTCGGCGCGACGCTGAACGTGCATCCCGCGATTGCCCGGCTCCTGTGTATGCGCGGGCTCGGCGATCCCGACGTGGCGCGCCGGTTCCTTCATCCCACGATGGCCCACCTCCACGACCCCTTCCTGCTGGCCGACATGCTGAAGGCGGTCGAGCGGGTCGAGCGCGCGCTGGCGACCCGCGAGCGCATCGCGATTCATGGCGATTACGACGTGGACGGGATCACCTCGACGGTGATCCTGCGCCGGGCGCTCGAGATGCTCGGCGGCGACGTCGTGCATTTCATCCCTGAGCGCCTTCGCGACGGCTACGGCCTCCAGCCGGCGGCCATCGATCGCCTCCACGGCGAGGGCGTGAAGCTGGTGATCTCGGTGGACTGCGGCATCCGCGGAACCGAGGCGGCGCTGCGCGCGCGCGAGCTCGGGATGGATCTGATCATTACCGATCACCATGAGCCGGACGGCACCCTGCCGCCGGCGCTGGCGGTCATCAACCCCAAGCGCCGCGACTGCAGCTATCCCGACAAGAACCTCGCCGGCGTCGGCGTCGCCTTGAAGCTGGTCCAGGCGCTCTGCCAGCGCGCCGACAAGACCAGGTGGCTGCCGGCGTTCGTCAAGATCGCGGCCATCGGCACGCTCGCGGACGTCGTCCCGCTGGTCGGTGAGAACCGGGTGATCGCCAAGCTGGGGCTCGCCTCGCTCAGCACGGGCCGTCACACGGTCGGCCTGCGCGCGTTGCTCGAGGCGTCGGGCCTGACCGGCAAGACGATCGACAGCTATCACGTCGGCTTCATCCTGGCCCCGCGGGTCAACGCCGCCGGACGGATGAGTACGCCCGACATCGCCACGCGCCTCCTCCTGGCGACCGATGAAGCGACCGGCGAGGAAGCGCGCGGCCTCGCCCAGCAGCTGAACGACGAGAACCTGAAGCGCCAGACCGAGGAAGCGGAGCTGGTCGCGCAGGCCAAAAAGGCGATCGAAACCGACCCGGCCATCGGCGCCCACAACGTCCTGGTCGTTGGCGGGGAGGGCTGGCACCGCGGCGTCATCGGGATCGCCGCGTCCAAGCTGGTGGACGCGTATTGCAAGCCCGCCATCGTCCTGTCGGTGGAGGGGGACGTCGCGCACGGGTCGTGCCGCAGCATCCCGGCCTTCGACATGCTCGATGCGCTGGAGCGTTGCGCCGATCTCTTCCTGCGATTCGGCGGCCACAAGCAGGCGGCGGGTCTGACGATGGCGGCGGCCAAGGTGCCGGAGTTCCGCGCGCGCATCAACGCGCACGCCAATGCCGTGCTCGAGCCCGACCAGCTCCGTCCGCGCCTTCGCATCGACGGCGTGCTGAACCTCAAGCACATCACGCCGGATCTGGTGGAGGGGCTGAACCTGATGGCGCCGTTCGGGCTGGCCAATCCACGGCCCATCTTTCACGCCATGCCGGTCGAAGTCGTGGACGGCCCGCGCCCGCTCAAGGATCGGCACCTCAAGATGACGTTCCGGCAGGACGGCCGCAGTTTCCGCGCGATTGCCTGGCGCGCCGCCGAGCGCGCCGCGTTCCTCACCGAGCACCGCGCCGGCGTCAACCTGGCCTTCTCGCTCGATCAGAACGAGTTCCAGGGAGAAACCTACCTCGAGCTCACGGTGGCCGACTTCAAGAGCCTCGGCGACCTATAATCAGTGAAGCGTTGGCGATTGCAGATTGCAGATTGAAGACTGCAGATTGAAGATTGAAGACTGAAGAGTGGCGACCTGGCAGAAGCGCCTGCGCCTCGCGATAGCGCTGTTCGTGGTCGTGTTTGCCGCGGTGGTCGTGGTGTCCCTGATGAGGGGGCACAAGCCGCCGCCGCCGCCGGCGACCGTGCCGCAGAAGCTCGATCCCAAGGCGGTCATCAACAACCTGGGCGAGGGGCTCCATGAGCATCACGACCCCACTCAGGGCGGCAAGGTCACCTTCCGCATCCGGTTCGGCAACCAGCTGACCTACGCCGACGGCAGCTCGAAGTTCGGCGGCGGCGTGAGGGTCGAGATGCCGGACAAGAACGGCCGCCAGATCCTCGTGGAATCGCGCGACGCGAGCATCACCGTGCCTCCCGGCAAACAGGTCGGCGTCGCCGAATTCACCGGCGGCGTCAAGCTGACCACCAGCGACGGAATCGTGGTCACCACCGAGAGCGCCACCTACAGCGACGCAGAGCAGATGACGCGCATCCCCGGCGCGCTCGCGTTCAAGAAAGGGCGCATGACCGGCACGGGCGTCGGCGCCACCTACGACCAGGCCCGCAGCGTGCTGTGGTTGCTGGATCAGGCGAAGGTGGACGTCGCCCCTGACAAGAAGGGGGACGGCGCCATCCACATCACGTCGACGACGGCCGGGATGGCGCGCGCCGAGCACTACATGAAGTTCACGGGATCGGCGCGGCTCGACGGCGCCGGACACGTCACGGCAGCGGACGACGCGACGGCGTTCCTCACTGAAGACGACGAGCGCGTGAGCCGGATGGAATTGCGCGGCAACTCGCGGATGACGGGGAAGCCGGGCGCCGGCGGGCCGCAGGACATGCGCGCGAAGGACATCGACCTGGCGTATGCCGAGGACGGCCGCACGCTGCAGTCAGCGCGACTGGTCGAGAACGCCGTGCTGCAACTGCCGGGCGAGAAGGGCAGGACCGGGCGGCGGATCGCCGGCAAGGCGATCGACATCGCGCTCGGACCGGACGGTTCGACGGTCACCAACCTGGTGGCGAACGAGAGCGTGCAGGTCGATCTGCCGCCCGACGGCGACACGCCGGCGCGGCGCATCCGCTCGGCGTCGCTCCTCGCCACCGGCGCCCCCGGTGCGGGAATCGAGGCCGCGACGTTCTCCGGCGCCGTCGAATACCGCGAGAATCGCGCCGCACGGGGCAAGCTCACGGCCATCGATCGCGCGGCCAGGTCGGATCGCCTGGACCTCCGGACCAAGCCGGGGTTCGGGGACATCGAGACCGCCAGCTTCCACAACAACGTCCGGTTCACGGACGGCGCCAAGACGTCGGCCGAGGCGCCCATGGCGGTGTACTCGATCGGTCAGGATCGGCTGGACCTCAGCCCCGGTCAGGGAGACACCGGGCGGGGCCCGCACGTCTCCGACGGCCGCATCAGCGTCGACGCCCGCAACATCCAGATGGGGCTGGCCAGCCAGAAGATGAAGGCGGACACGAACGTGCGGAGCGTCATGACGCAGAAGCCGGCCGGGAAGGCGGACGATCCGGCCGTCAAGGTGCCGTCGCTGCTGAAGCAGGGCGAGCCGGTCAACGTGAAGTCCAACAAGCTCGACTACGACGGCGCGAATTCGCTGGCGATCTACGAGGGCAACGCCCGCCTCTGGCAGGAAGAGACCGAGATCAAGGCGGATCGCATCGTCATCGAGGACAAGACCGGGAACTTGCGCGCGACCACCAATGTCGTGACCAGCATGACCTTGACCGAGCCCGAGGAGAAGGGCGCCGCCGGCACGCCGGCCGCGAAGCCCGCGCCGAAACCGGGCGCTGCGGCGAGCACGCCTCCACCCACGGTGACGGTCGCCGACCAGCTGCTGTACGAGGACGCCAAACATCGCGCGACGTACACCGGGCAGGCGCACATGAGCGGCCCCAACGGCGACGTCACCGGCGACAAGATCGAGCTCTTCATGGCCGAGCAGGGGGGCGCGCTGGAGCGAGCCGAGGCCGAGGGCAACGTCGTGTCGCGCCAGATCAATCGCCGCGCCCTCGGCAAGCATCTCACCTACATTGCGAAGGACGGCCTGTACACGATGACGGGCAGCCCGGTGAGGCTGTACGACCAGACCCCCACCAACTGCCGGATCACCGAGGGCACCACGCTGATGTTCGACCGCGGCCTGAACACCTCGACCGCCACCGGCAACAACACGGCCGGCCAGCGCACCCGGACCGAGCCCGCCTGCCCGGCCGAGGGCTCGTACTGAATGGCCACGCTGCGCACCAGGGATCTGACCAAGTCGTACAGCGGGCGGACCGTCGTCAAAGGCGTCAACGTCGAGATCGCATCGGGCGAAGTGATCGGACTGCTCGGCGCCAACGGCGCCGGCAAGACGACCACCTTCTCGATGGTGGTCGGGCTGACCGCGCCGGACTCCGGCCGCGTGCTGCTGGACGGCGTGGACGTCACGGATGACCCGATGTATATCCGGGCGCGGAAGGGGATCGGCTACCTCCCGCAGGAGGCCTCGATCTTCCGCGGGCTGACCGTCGAGCAGAACATCATGGCGATCCTCGAGACGCTGGATCTCGATGGCCCGGCGCGCCGGGCCCGCCTCCGTGAGTTGCTGGCCGAGCTCGGCCTGACGCCGCTCGCCAAATCCCCGGCCTACACCCTGTCGGGTGGGGAGCGCCGCCGCGTGGAGATCACTCGGGCCCTCGTGATCTCGCCGAAGTTCATGCTGCTCGACGAGCCGTTTGCCGGCATCGACCCCATCGCGATCACCGACATCCAGAAGATCATCGTCCACCTGAAACAGCAGGGGATCGGGGTGCTCATCACCGACCACAACGTCCGCGAAACGCTCCGGATCACCGACCGCGCCTATATCGTGCACGACGGCGTGATTTTCAAGAGCGGCACGCCGCAAAGCCTCGCCGACGACGAGGAAGTGAAACGCATTTACCTCGGTGCCGACTTCCGGTTGGACTAGAATCGGTGGGTAGGCTGGGCTTCAAGCCCGGCACGTGACCAAATGGCGATTTCGCAGAAACTCCACACCAAGCTCGTTCAGAAGCTCATCCTTACGCCGTCGCTCCAGCAGGCGATCAAACTGCTGCCGATGTCGACGCTGGAGCTGGCGGACCTGCTTAACCAGGAGATGGTCGAAAATCCGCTCCTCGAGGAAGTGCCGACCGAGGACCTGCAACCCGCGGAACAGGCGCAGCAGGACAAGACCGAAGCCGACAAGCCCAACGCCGAGAAGAACGACCAGTGGGACGACGCCGACTACGAGTACTTTTTCGGCGACTACCTGGACGATGGCTATCGCTCGCGCACCCCGACGGAAGTGAAAGAGCTCCCGCCGATCGAGAACACGCTGTCCTCGGCGGCGTCCCTCTCGGACCACCTGCTCTGGCAGCTGAACCTGCAGATGCAGGGCGGTGAGCACGAGAGCCTGCGCGAGATCGGCAGCGCCATCATCGGCAACCTGGACGACGACGGCTACTTGGTGGCCTCGGTCGAAGAGATCGCCGCGATGGAGGAGTGGCCGGTCACCGACGTCGAGAAGGCGCTGCAGCATTTGCAGACTTTCGATCCGATCGGCGTCTGCGCCCGCGACCTCCAGGAATGCCTCTGGCTCCAAATCCGTCATCTCGGGCTGGAAGGCACGCCGACCGAGAAGATCGTCACCGAGCACCTCCGGCTCCTCCAGAACCACCAGGTTCCCGAGATCGCGCGGCGGCTCGGGATGCCGATCGAAGATCTCAAGGAACACATCGAGATCATCCGCAATCTCGATCCCAAGCCGGGCAGCCGCTACAACCCGCAGCAGTCGCAATACGTCATCCCCGACGTCTACGTCGTCAAGGTCGAGGACCAGTATGTGGCGATGCTGAACGAGGAGGGGCTGCCGCAGCTGCGCATCAGCCCGACCTACCGGCGGCTGCTCGACAAGAACGTGGCGGGCACGGTCGAGAACAACGAAACCCGCGCCTACGTGAAGGACAAGTTCCGCTCGGCGCTGTGGTTGATCAAGTCGGTGGACCAGCGGCAGAAGACGATCCAGAAGGTCGCCAACAGCATCATCAACTTCCAACGCGAATTCCTCGACCACGGGATCGAATACCTGCGGCCGCTCGTGCTGCGCGACGTCGCCAACGACATCGGGATGCACGAATCGACCGTCAGCCGGGTCGTCAACAACAAGTACATGCACACGCCGCAGGGCGTGTTCGAGCTGAAGTACTTCTTCCACAGTGGCATCAGCAGCTCCTACGGCGACAGCGTGTCGTCGGTCACGATCAAGCAGCGCATCCGGAAGATCATCGAGAACGAGGATCCGCGCAAACCGCTGAGCGACTCGAAGATCGTCAGCATCCTCCAGAAGGAAGGGCTGATGCTCGCCCGTCGCACCATCGCCAAGTACCGCGAGGAGCTGAAGATTCCGACCTCCAATCAACGCAAGGTGTTGTATTAGACGTCCCCAGTCGCGAGCTTCCAGCCAGCACACGGAGCGGCTGGTGACGCGAGCCGGGAACCTGGTCACTGGTCACTGGTAACTGATGAGAGTAGATATCACCGGCCGTCACGTCGTCATCACCCCCGGGCTCAGACAGCTCATCGCCAAGTCCCTCGCCAAAGTCGAGCGCCTGCTCAACGACCGCGCCATGTCGGCGATGGTCGTGCTGACCAAGGAGAAATACCGGCACAACACGGAGCTGGTCATCCACGCCAAGGGGGACCACATCCTGAGCGGCGTGGGGGAGGGCAACACCTGGCCGCTCTCGGTGCGCAAAGCCGCCGCGAAGGTCGAGCACCAGGCGCAGACGCTGAAGTCGAAATGGACGGAGGGCAAGCGGCAGCGCAAGAATAACCGCGCCGTCGGCGCCGTCGTGGTGCCGGAGCCGGCTCCAGCCCCCGCGCGCCGCGTTGTCCGCGCCACCCGCTACGCCGTCAAGGCGATGTCGATTGAGGATGCCGCCGAGCGGCTCGACGCCGCCACCGAAGCCTTTGTGGTCTTCCGCCACGCCGAGACCCAGGCTATCAGCGTCCTGTTCCGCCGCAAGGACGGCCGTCTCGGGCTGATCGAAGCCGACTGAAGGCCGGATGAGCCAGGGCGTGCCTGTCGCCACTCTCCTGCGTGACCTCGTCGAGTCGCGCGGCATGGACGTCGAGCTGCTGGCCGGCGCCGGCGGGGTGGATCGGCGCATCACGAACCCGCATCCCCAGAAGACCGGCCTCGCCCTCGCCGGTTTCGACGAGTACCTGCGCGAGGGTCGCATCCTGGTCCTGGGCCAGAGCGAGGTACGCTTCCTCGAATCGCTCCCTCCCGACGAGCGCACCGCCGTGATCCGTCGGGTGTTCTCCCACCCGCTGCCGTGCATGGTCGTGACGGCGGGCTTCCAGCCGCCCCCCGAAGTGCTCGCCGAAGCGGACCGGGCACAGCTGCCGGTGATAAGAACGCGCGCCGCGACACCGCTGGTGATGGCGCGGCTGGTCGACGCGCTCGACGTCTACCTGGCGGCGCGCACGGTGGTCCACGGGGTGCTGATGGACATCCTCGGGCTCGGCGTGCTGATTGTGGGGGAGAGTGGCATCGGCAAGAGCGAGTGCGCCCTCGACCTGGTCGTCCGCGGGCATCGCTTGGTGGCCGACGACACGGTGGAATTACGGGTGCGGGCCGATTCGTACCTGATGGGGATCTGCCCGGAGCTGACGCGGCACCACATGGAAATTCGCGGTCTGGGATTGATCAACGTCCAGGATCTGTTCGGGGTGGCTTCGACGCGGCGGTCCAAGCGCGTCGAGCTGGTGATTCAACTCGAGCGCTGGGACCCCACCCGGGAGTACGATCGGCTGGGATTGGACGACGCGCATCATGAAACACTCGGCGTGCGGGTGCCGATGGTCCGAATGCCGGTGGCGCCGGGACGCAACCTGGCGATCCTCGTCGAGGTGGCGGCGCGGAATCAGCTGCTGCGCAACGGCGGCCTGAATGCGGCGCGGCGGCTGGTCGATCGCCTGGATGCGCGGCTGACCGCCGCACCCGACGCCGCTGAGCCCGAGTTCGGCGAGGAACTGTAGATGGCGAAGACCCGGGCGACCGGCACCGCGTTCAAGGAGAAGCGGCACGCGGCACGGCGCGCGGCGCGCACCGCCGTGGCGTCGCGATTCGTGGTGCTGACGGGGCTCTCCGGCGCCGGCAAGTCGCAGGCCATCCGCGCGCTCGAGGATCTCGGTTATTTCTGCGTCGACAACCTGCCGGTCGCGCTGCTGCCGATGCTGGCGGAGCTGACGCTCCGCGCCGGCAACGAAATTGCCCGCGCGGCCGTCGTCGTCGACGTGCGCGAAGGCAAGATGCTCGAGGAAGTGCCGCGGGTCTTCAAGCGCTTGATGGGCATGCGAAACCTGCACCCGGTGCTGATCTTCCTCGATGCCTCGGACGAGGCGCTGGTGCGCCGGTTCAGCGAGACCCGGCGCCCGCATCCCCTTGCGCCGGATCGATCCGCGCTCGAAGGAATCCGTGAGGAGCGGGAGCGGATGAAGCCGCTCCGCAAGCTCGCGGCGCATGTGGTCGACACCTCCGCGATGACGGTGCATGAACTGCGGCACGCGTTTCGCAACGTGGAGACGGGCCATTCTCCGGGCTCCCAGCTGGTCGTCACCGTCCTCAGTTTCGGTTTCAAGCACGGCATCCCGGTCGACTCGGATCTGCTGTTCGACGTCCGGTTCCTGCCCAACCCGCACTTCATCCCGAAGCTGCGTCCGCATACCGGGCGCGATCGGGAGGTCCGCGCGTTCCTGGACAAGTCGGCCGCCACTCACGAATTCCTCGAGCACACCCTGAATCTGCTGCGCTTCCTGGTTCCCCAGTACGTGGCGGAAGGCAAGTCCTACCTGACGGTGGGGATCGGCTGCACCGGCGGGCGCCACCGGTCGGTGATGATTGCGGAGTCGATCAAGAAGGGCCTGGCCGGCCTCAAGGGCGTGCAGGCCCGCGTGCGGCATCGTGACATAGCCATTGATTGACGCGGAGAGCAGCGTGGCATTACTGATATGAAGGTCGGGGTCGTTGTCGTAACGCACGGACAGCTCGCGGCGGAGCTCTTGAACGCGGCGGAGATGATCGTCGGCGACCTGCCGCATTTTACCGCCGTCTCGATCGGGTGGCACGACGATGTGGACCTGGCGCGCCAGGAGATCGGCCGGGCCATCGAGCGCGTGCGCGAGAAGGTGAGCACGCCCGACGCGCCCGGCGGCGTGCTGGTGCTGACCGACATGTTCGGCGGCACGCCGGCG
>JBKJRJ010000441.1:0-23724 GCA_046594705.1 Vicinamibacterales bacterium | reverse complement strand
CATCGTCCGGTTCGTGCGCCGGCGGCGGCGCCTCGACCTCGACGAACTCGTCGACCTCGGCGGCGATCGGGTCCGGTTCGGGCGAGGGCGCCTCGACGGGGACGATCGGCTTGGCCGTCTTGACGAGCCGCGGGGCGGCGACCGGCGTGATCGGTTTCGCCGGCTCGGGCGGGCGGCCGCCGGACTTCTTCAGCCCGCCCCGCGCGGCGGGGCTCGGCGTGTCGGCAAACGACGCGTTCGACGGAACCTTGATGTTCCGCTGACGCGCCTGCTTGGTGACGAACTCCCGCGCGACCACTTCCTCGATCGTACTGGAGGCGCTCTTCACCTCGATGCCATGGTCCTTCTTCAGGAGAGCCATGACGTCCTGGCTGGAGAGGTTGAGAAGCTCCGCGACTTTGTAAATCCGAACTGTTGCCAAAAAGACCTCTTACTCGGTTTTCGCTGCTTCGTCTTCCGATGCGATGGCGGCAGGCTCCGCGGACGCGTCGCTGGCGCGGTCGCCCGACGGCTCGGCCGCTGCCTCGGCGGCCATCGCGCCGTCGTCCGACGCCGCCACGGCCGGCGCCTCGCCGTCCGCCGCCGCGCCGTCCGCCGCCACGCCGTCCGCCGTCGCGCCGTCCACGCCCGCTTCGCCGCCGATTTCGAGGGCGCCGAACTGCAACTCGACCTCGCGGCGCTTCTCTTCTTCGCTCTTGATGTCGATCTTCCAGCCGGTCAGCTTCGCGGCGAGGCGGACGTTCTGCCCCTTCTTGCCGATGGCGAGCGACAGCTGCTTGTCCTCGACCACCACCTCCATCACCTTCTCCGCGTCGTCCACGATCGAGACGCGCTGGACCTTGGCCGGGCTGATGGCGTTGGTGACGAACAGGATGGCATCCTCCGACCATTCGACGATGTCGATCTTCTCGCCGCGTAGCTCGCGGATGATCGACTGCACGCGGGTGCCCTTCATGCCGACGCACGCGCCGACCGGATCGACGTCGCGCTCGCGGGAGTAGACCGCGACCTTGGCGCGATCGCCGGCCTCGCGCACCGCGCCGCGGATGACGACCGTGCCGTCGTAGATCTCGGGCACTTCCTGTTCGAACAGCTTGATGAGGAGGGCCGGGTCGGTCCGCGACATCATGATCTGCGGCCCCTTCGCGGCCCGGTTGACACCCTTGATCACGGCGCGCACGCGGTCGCCGACGGCATAGTTCTCCGCGCGCGACTGTTCCTTGCGCGGCAGCTGCGCCTCGATGCGGCCCAGCTCCATGATGATGTCGCCGTTCTCGAACCGCTTGACGACGCCGCTGACGACCTCGCCGACGCGGTTGCTGTATTCGGCGTAGACGTTGTCGCGCTCGGCCTCGCGGACCTTCTGGAAGATCACCTGCTTGGCGGTCTGCGCGGCGATGCGGCCGAGGTCCTCGGTCGGCCGCGGGAACTCGATCTCCATGTCGACTTCCGCTTCCTCGCCGTAGAGCTGCTGCGCTTCGGCCAGCGAGATCTGGTTGGGCGGATCGGTCACTTCCTCGACAATGCGCTTCACCGCGCAGAGCTCGATCTGGCCCGTCTCGGTGTTGAACTTCGCTCGCAGCGTCTCGTTCTTATAGCGTTTGCGCGCCGCCGCCTCGATGGCGTCCTGCACGGCGCCGATGATGACTTCCGGCTCGACGCCCTTTTCCTTGGCGATCGCGTCGATCTGCTGCAACAGCGGATTCTGCATATCAGTTACCAGTTCCCAGCTACCCGTGTCCCGCCGTCAGCTCGCAGCTCACAGCTCTCAGTTCTCAGTTCGGCGACCAGCGCCGGCGCCTCCAGCCGCAAGCTGAAAGCGACCGCTAAAATTCAACATCCAGGTTCGCGCGCTTGATCTTGCCGAGCGGCACCCGGTGCGTCTTTCGTCCCTCTTCGAGGAGCAAGTCCCCTCCGTCCACTCCCGCGATCCGTCCCGCAAACGCGCTCTGCCGCCCGATCGGCTCCGTCGTCACAATCTTGGCGAGCCGCCCCGCGAAGCGGCGGTAGTCGCGCTCGTGCCGCAGTGCGCGATCCAGCCCCGGCGACGAGACCTCCAGCGTGTAGGTCTCGCCGAGGTCGTTCTGCCCGAATTCATCCTCGACGTCGAGCAGCGCGCTCAGGTCGTGGCTCACTTTCTGGCAGTCCGTAATCCCGACGCTTTCCTCCGGCGTCTCCACGCGACCCGGATCCGGCTTGTCGATCACCACCCGCAGGACCATCCCGATCGGCTCGCGGCGCAGCTGAACATCGAAAATCTCGAGTCCATGGCTCCGCGCGACCCGTTCGGCGGCGTCCCGAAGCCGTGTGATTTCTTCGGCTCGCGGCAATTCCTTGCCCCTGAAACACAAAAAGTGGGCACACCGCCCACTGTCAGAAAACCCCCCGCGACCAGCATCCACGAGTATACCGGATCTTCGGTCTGAAGGCGGAAGCCACGTGATCTTCGGGATCCCGCAGCCTTGGATGTCCCCTTCCGGTGACTTCGCCTTCAGGCGGAAGGTGTCGCCAGCACATCGTACCCTTGCGCGCCGACGATCCGGGCACGGATGAGGTCGCCACGCGCGAAAACGGACGGGTCGCAGTCCGTCAGGTAGACCACGGGGTCGATCTCGGGCGCCTGCCCTTCCAGCCGGCCCTGCAGCACGAGCTCGTGTTCGGCGGACGGCCCGTCGATCAACACCGTGACTTCCGTGCCGATGCGGGCCTGTTGGCGCGCGGCGACGATCCGCTGCTGCCGGGTCATGATCGCGTCGCGGCGCTTCCGCTTGGCAGCGGCCGTGACATCGTCCTTCACCGCGTAGGCGCGGGTGCCTTCCTCGTGCGAGTAGGTGAAGACGCCGATATGGTCGAAGCCGGTGTCCTCCACGAACCCTTCGAGCTCAGCGAATTCCTGGGCGGTCTCGCCCGGGAACCCGACGATGAAGGTGGTCCGCAGCGTGACGCCTGGCACGCGGTCGCGGATGCGCGCCAGCAGCTTGTCGTAGGTCTGCCGGTTGCCGGGACGCCGCATCCGCTTCAAGACATCCGCGGAGGCGTGCTGCAGCGGCAGATCCACGTAGTTGCACACCTTGTCGCACTCCGCCATCGCGGCCAGCACGTCGTCGGTGATGGTCGTCGGGTAGAGGTAGAGCATCCGGATCCAGGCGATGCCATCGACGGCGTTGAGCTCGCGCAGCAGCTTGGCGAGCGCGCCGCGCTCCTGCCGATCGATGCCGTAGAAGGTGGTGTCCTGCGAAATCAGCAGAAGCTCCTTGACGCCGCGCGCCGCCAGCGTGCGTGCTTCCGCGACAATCGACTCGCGGGTCCGGCTGCGGTATTCGCCGCGCAACGTCGGGATGATGCAGAAGGCGCAGGTGTAGTCGCAGCCTTCGGCAATCTTCATGTACGCGAAGTGGCGTGGCGTGGTGAGGACACGCGGGCTGTCGGCGTCGTAGAGATAGGTCGGCAGGGGTCGCAGGTGAGAGGTGGGCGACGGGAGGTTGCCGGCACTGGTGGCTTTCGGGTGAAAGGTGAGTGGCCGCACGCCAGCGCCCAGCTTGACGCCTCGACCGTCAAGCCCTCCGCCCTCGATGGCGCCGACGATGTCGCCGACCTCACCGGTGCCGAGCACGGCGTCGATTTCGGGGATCTCGTGCTTCAGCTCGTCGCGGTAGCGTTCGGCGAGGCACCCGGTCACCACCAGGCGCTTGCCGGCGCGCGTGTGCTGCGCCATCTCGAGGATGGCGTCGATCGATTCCTGCTTCGCGTTATCGATGAAGGCGCAGGTGTTGACGACGATGACGTCGGCATCGCCGGCATCGGCCGTGATCTCGTGCCCCGCCTGCTGGGCAAGCCCCAGCATCACCTCGCCGTCCACGAGGTTCTTGGGGCACCCGAGAGAGACCAGACCGATCTTCATGTGACTAGGGATACATCCTGTACAACATCCGCGGATACGGGATGGCCTCACGCAGGTGTTCCAGCCCACAAATCCAGGATACGACCCGCTCGATGCCCATGCCGAAGCCGCCGTGTGGCACGCTGCCGAAGCGTCGCAGGTCGAGGTACCACTCGAAGGCCTCCTGCGGCAGCCCGTGCTCCTTGATCCGCGCCACCAGCAGGTCGAGATCGGAGATGCGCTCGCCGCCGCCGATGATTTCGCCGTAGCCCTCGGGTGCCAGGACATCGACGCCGAGCGCGACCTCCGGGCGTTCGGGGTCGGGCTTCATGTAGAAGGCCTTCACCTTCGAAGGATAGCGGTGCACGCAGACCGGGCGATCGAATTCCTCCGACAGCGCCGTTTCGTCAGGCGCGCCAAAGTCGCCACCCCATTCAAACGCGATCCCCTTCTTGTGCAGGATGGCGACCGCCTCGTCGTACGAGATGCGGGGGAACGGCGCCCGGACCTGCTCGAGCTTCGAGGTGTCGCGCTCGAGCACGGTGAGCTCGGGCTTGCGCTTCTCGAGGACCCGGCCCACGACGAAGGCCACCATCTCCTCCGACAACGCCATCACGTCGTCGAGTGTCGCATACGCCATCTCGGGCTCGACCATCCAGAACTCGGTCAGGTGGCGGCGCGTTTTCGACTTCTCGGCCCTGAAGGTGGGGCCGAAGGCGTAGACCCGGCCGAGCGCCATGGCGTTGGCCTCGTTGTACAACTGGCCGCTCTGCGTCAGGTAGGCCGTGGTGTCCTCGAAGTACTGCACGGGGAAGAGGGTGGTGGTGCCCTCGCAGGCCGCCGGCGTGAAGATCGGCGTGTCGGCAAGGATGAAGCCGCGGCCGTTGAAGAAGTCGCGGACGGCGTTGATCACCTCGTGCCGGATCCGCAGGATCGCCTGCTGCCGCTGCGAGCGGATCCACAGGTGGCGGCGGTCCATCAGGTAGTCGACGCCATGCTCTTTCGGCGTGATCGGGTAGTCCCTGGCCTCCGACACGACCTCGAGGGAGACGACGTCCAGCTCGAAGCCGCCGGGCGCGCGCGCGTCGGCGCGGGGGGTGCCGTCGATGATGATGGCGCTCTCCTGCGCGAGATGATCGGCGGCCTTGAACATCTCGTCGCCCACGGCCTGCTTCGACATCACGCACTGCATGAAGCCCGAGCCGTCGCGCATGGTGAGAAAGTGGATCTTGCCGCTCGAGCGGCGGTTGTGGAGCCATCCGCGCAGTCGTACGGGCTGGCCGACGTGCCGGGCGATGTCCTCGATGTACGCGATCTGTGCCATATCAGTAGGCCATCAACTTTTCAAAACGGGCCCGCGCGGCGCGGGCGCGCTCGAGCACGGCGGTGGTCGAGCCGCCGCCGGCGATCTCCATCATGTAGGTCCCGTCATAGCCGACCTTCTGCATTGTCATCAGCGCGATGTCCCAGTTGATCCGCCCCTCGAACGGCACCAGGTGCAGGTCCTTCTTCCCGTCGTTGTCGTGGACGTGGGTCGTGATCAGGTGCTCTGCCACGGTTTCGATCGTGTCGGCGACGTCGCCCATCAGGAACGCATGCCCGAAGTCGAGGCAGATGCCGGTGCGCGGCGCGTCGAGATCCTTTTCCAGCAGATCGACGAGCAACGCACCGTCGGAGATCGGGTTCGGGATCACTTCGAGCGCGACCCGAATGCCGATCGGCTCGGCCAACCGGCAGATCTGTTCGACACTGCGAAAGGCCGCGGTGCGGCTGTTCTCGCCCCCCTGGACGCTCGGCGTGCCGAGGTGCACGACGAAGACGTCGGCCGGAATCCGGCGGGCGATGTTGAGCGCCGCGTCGGCCTCGCGAACCGCCGTCTGCCGCCGCGCGGCGTCGCTCACGGCGTTCGAGATCGCCGTGCCCCACGTGTCGGGCGGCGACAGGCTGTCGACCACCGGGGCGTGGATGCCGTGGAGCGTGAGGCCCGTCTCCCTCAGCCACTCCTCCAGCCGGGCGATCGCCGCCGCGTCGTGGTAGTCGAAATGGGTTCGCGTGGCGAACACCTCGACCTCCTCGAAGCCGTGCGCGGCGATCTCAGCCAGATGCGCCCGGCTGAGCCGCTGGTCGTGATACAGGTGCGTGGAAATACCAAATCGCATATGAATCGACTTACCCGCTGGCCGGAAACCTCTTATTGTAGCTTAGTTAGGCCCGACCTGAAGGTCTGGCCCCACGGGGGAAGAGGCACCCATCGCTGGTGAATCTGACCATCACCCCATCCCCCCATGGCCCATGGCCCATCGCCCATCGCCCGACCTTCAGGTCGGGCGTCAACTACCGGAATTCTTCGACGTGAGCCGCGAGCAGGTCGCGCAACCGCTCGAAACGGGGCTGGTGTTCGAGGTTGGTGCGCACGTATCGGAGCGTGCGCGGGATGTACTGGATGTAGACGGGGTTGCGGCGCGCGGTGGTCTGGTAGCCGAAAGTCCCGAGCGCCTTGAGATTGCGCTGTAGCGCCATCACGTCGAACCGGGCGCGGAACTCCGTTGCGGGGCCGGTCACCCCCTTCAGGGCCAGGAAATACGCGATGAGGTCGTCCACGGTCTGCTCCGGCAGATCGACATAGGAATCCCGGATGAGCGACACCAGGTCATAGGTGTCGGGTCCCATCCGCGCATCCTGGAAGTCGATGATGTAGAGCTGCGACTCGTGCAGCATCAGGTTCCGGCTGTGGTAATCGCGATGGCAGAGCACCGGCGGCTCCGACGCCAGCTCGCGGACAATGACGGCGAACTCGTCGCGGAGCGCCCCGCGCTGGTCCTCCGCCAGCGTCACGCCCCGGTAGGCCTCCAGGAAATGCTTCGTGAAGAACTCCAGCTCCCACGTGAGCTTCTCGACGTCGAAGGCAATGCCGTAGGGCAGATACGCCGGGGCGGCGAGTTCAGCGCCGCGGCGCTGCAGGGTGGCGATAAGTGCGACCGCCTGCCGGTAGAGCGCGGCGTGCTCGGCCGGACTCGCGGCCCCGAGGTGCGCCTGGAGGGTGACGTCGCCGAGATCCTGCAGCGCGAGGATACCGAGATCGTCGGCGTGCCCGAGCACCGCCGGGATCGGGACGGGCATCTTCGCCATCAGCGTGGCAACATTCACGAAGGGGAGCGTCGCGACATCGAAGGGCGCGCTGTTCAACGCCAGGACGATTGACGGCGCGTCGGGCAGCAGGATGCGGAAGTAGCGGCGATCGGACGCGTCTCCGGTGAGCGGCACGACCCGCGGCTGTCCGGCGGAGAGCCCGCTGCGATCCAGATATCCCTGGATGCGCTCGCGCGCATCATCCCCCTCCGGCTGTCGTCTGTCCATCCTTCGCTATCCTAAGCCGGATCCGCGGCGGTGTCAGCGGTCGAGCTGTACGACCTCGAGACCGCCGGATCCCGGCACGATCGCGCTGCGCTCGAACCGCGCACCGGCAGGTATCACCACCCCGTCGGCGACGACGCACTCCGTGAGTTCGGCTCCCGGGCCCACCGTCACGTCGTCCCAGAGCACGCACCGCGCCACCCGCGCGGACGCGGCGACCCGTGCGTTCCGGCCCCACCGCGGACAATCGGGGCGGCCGCCAGCCGCGGCGAGATCGAGCGACGTCTGGAGCAGGTCGGCGGGCGTGCCGATGTCCTGGAACGCGGCCTGACTGACAAAGCCGCGGACCGATCCGGGACGAGCGGCCATCAGCGCCGGATACACGCTCAGCACCGATTCCGCCGGCACGCCATCCTCGAGGGCCATGAACACCTCGGGCTCGACCATCTGCGGCCCGATGAAATGGAACTCCTCGACTCGCGGTCGCTCGCTCGGGGCAGGCGGCCTGCCCGCGACGCGGCGCGGAGTGAAACCGGTGACGGCATGGTCGCCGTCGAGCCGCACGCCGCCGTACTTCTCCGGACGCGGATTGAGGATCAGCGCCATCGTCACCAGCGCACCGGTGCGTTGATGCTGCGCCGCCATCGCGGCGAGGTCCACGTCGGTGATCGTGTCGCCGTTGACGAGCACGAAGGTGCGGGCCGCGCCCGCCCCGAGTCCATCCAGCAGGAGCGGCAGCGCGTGGCGCGGACCGCCGGCCGAGCCGAGCACCGGCGATTCCCACGAGTAACGGACGCGCGCGCCAAGGTCGGCCCCGTCGCCGACGACGGCGGTGATCGACTCCGGTTGGTGGTGAAGATTGAGCACGAGATCGCGGACGCCGTGTCCCGCCAGCCAGCGGATGGTCCGCCGCGCCAGCGGTTCGCCGTCTACCGCGGCGGCGGCTTTCGCGCGCACGCGGGTCAGCGGCTGCAGCCGCGTGCCCAACCCCGCGGTCAGCACCAGCCCCCGTAGCGGCATCATCACGACACCGGGTCGAAGGTCATATCGCGGCCGGTCAGTCCGAGCGCCTCGCGGCGTTGCAGGAACAGGCCGCGGTAGGAGTCGAGAATGTAGTCGGCGGCGGAACGCCCCATCCCCTGCGCCATCGCGGTAATGCCGGCTTCGCTGCCTTCGATCTCGACGAATACCCCGACGGGGGTTTCGTCGATCGCCACGATGACGTCCTCGTGGGAGAACTCCTCGCGGTATTTCTCGTAGCGGAACCACACCTGGTATCCGAGCTCCCCGAGAATCTGCAGCAGCAGGACTCCGTCGCCGACGATGGTCTCGAATTCATCGCGCAGCTTCATGGCGGAGTCCTGGAGGGGGCCCTTGAAGGTGATGCGGCTGTTGCCGTTCTCGAGGCGGATGCGCAGCGCGCAGGCGCGGTCGCGCAATGCGCCGTCCGCCGTGTCGAGCAGCGCGTCTTCCTGCAAGCGTCGGCCGAGCAGAGGAATCGCGCCGGCCGCGAGCACCGCCTCCCGCGCCGATTCCGGGGAGTCGAAGCTGAGCTTGACCTCACGTTCGAGCGTGGTGGCTGGAGCCATACGCCGCAGATTATAGTGCGGTCGGACGCCACGAGCCGCGCCACAGCCAGCGCCGCGCGAACACATACATGACGAAGCACTCGACCGCGAAGGCCGGGAACCCGAGATAGCCGGCGATCGGCATCTCGAACAGCCTGACGTCCGGCGGTACCGGGACGGTGTAGACCCACTTGGTGTAGGCCCCGTAGTTCCAGCACTCCCAGATCAGGCCGCACACGATACCCGCGATGAGCAGATTCACGAGCCGCCACGGGTGCTTCGCGCGCAGGTCGCCGCGCAGCGACTCCGCGCCGCGCCTGGCATTGAGCGGATCGAGCAGGAAGATGAAGCCCAGCCACACCGGGGCGGCCAGCCACTGCGAGGGGTAGACGATGGGCGCCAGCAGCATCAGGGCGCCGGCGATCAGGCTGGTCCAGGCGAAGGCGTCGAGCGGGATGCGTAGCGGGTCGAGCCGGCGGTAGGCGGGCGCGCGCCGATCGCGGATGGCGCCGACCAGCTCCGCGGTGATGAGAATGCCGGGCCAGATCGTCGCGAACGCCCACGAGTACCCCAGGTAGCGGATGAGCAGCGTGTCGGGCAACCCGATGTAGTGCCAGTTGAACAGCGTGTATTTGTTGTACTGCTCGAAGATCACCCAGAGCGGGATGCTGACGAGCGCCAGGAACACCATCTCGGCGCGGTCGTTGCGGATCGGCGACTCGCCGCGCCGGTGCCAGATCCAGCCGTCGATGAAGAAGATATAGCCGGTCCACGCGATGGGCGTGTGCCAGGACCAGAACGGTTCGATCTCCCGCCACATTCCCGCCCACGACAGCGCGACGAGGCCGAGCCCGCACAGCGCGGAGAGTGGGAACCGGCGATGTATGGGCGGCAGTCTGTGGTCCCTTTCTAGCGTTTCGTCATGGTCACGAACTGGGTGGCGCCGTCGCGCCAGACGAGCAGGAACGCGACCTGCCCATTCTGGACCTTCTGAAGCTCGCGCGTGACCTGGCTGACGTTGGCGACCTTCTGGCGGTTGACCTCGAGGATGACGTCACCTGGGAACACGCCACCCCGCGCCGCGGGACTGTTGCGATCGACGTCGGAGACGATGGCGCCGCCGCCATTCGACGGCAGATCCAGCCGCCGCGCGAGCTCCGGGGTGATCTGATCCAGCATCATGCCGAACCCGGTGGTGGTCGGCTGCGGGTCGGGACCGTTCGGGGTCGTGCGCCGTGCCGACGCGCTCTGCTCCGCCCCGAGATCGAGCTCGTCGATCGTGACGCTCAGCGCCTTGCGCTGGTTGTTGCGGTAGATCACCAGCGGCACGCTGGTGCCGGGTTTGGTGTTGACCACCATCGCGACGAGTGCGTCACTGTCCTTGACCGGCTTGCCGGCGAATTCGACGACGACGTCGCCCGGCACCATGCCGGCCTTGTCGGCGGGGCGATTGGGGCTGACGGTGGCGATCAGGGCGCCGCTCGTGTTCGGTAGCCCGAACGCCTTGGCGGTCTCCGCGGTGAGGTGATCCTTCGACACGGTCACGCCGATCACGCCGCGCACGACCTTGCCGTTCTGCAGCTGCGGCAGCAGATCGCGGATGGCATTGATCGGCGTGGCGAAGCCGATGCCGATGTTGGCCGAGCGTTGGTCGGTGTAGATGGCGGTGTTCATGCCGACCACTTCGCCGCGCACGTTGAGCAGCGGCCCGCCGGAGTTGCCCGGATTGATCGCGGCGTCGGTCTGTAGCATGTTCTGCTCGCGGCCCGCCACGCCAAACGGGCGGCCCAGCGCGCTGATCACGCCGACGCTGACGCTGTGGCCGAGGCGGAACGGGTTGCCGATCGCCATCACCCAGTCGCCCGGCTGCATCTGGTCGGAGTCGCCGAACTTCATCTCGGTGAGAGGGGACGGCGGCATCTCGGTGAGCTGCAGGAGCGCCGTGTCGGTCAGCACATCGTGGCCGACCGCGCGCGCGGCGTAGGTTTCGAGCCGCTCCGCGCCGTAGAGGCTGACGCGGATGGTTTCCGCCCCCTCCACGACGTGGTTGTTGGTGAGGATGAGTCCGCCCTTGTTGATGATGAATCCGGTGCCGGCCCCTTCCATCACCGGGGCGTCGTTGCCGCGCCCCTGGCCGCGGTTGCGGCCGCGCGGCGCGGGCGCCTGCGGCTCGTCGCCCCCGAAGAAGCGCCGCAGCAGATCCTCGCCGCCGCCGCCGAACTCGGTCAGATCCCGGTTGCGGGCGCGCACCTCGGTCTGGATGTTGACGACGGCCGGCGCGTTGAGCTTGGCGATGTTCCGGAACGTCGTGGCGTCGATCGGACCGCTGAGCGGGGCGCTGTTAATCGCCGGCACCGCCACGGTCTGCGCCGACGAGGCCGGCGCGAGGTCAAGCCGCGAGGCGATGACGAGGCCGACCGCCATGCCGGCGACCGCGATCAGAACGACGTAAAAGGCCGAGCGCTTTCCTGTGAACATGCCGTGCTCCCTACAACAATACGAAATCGGTCTGCCGCGGGCCAGACACCGTGGCCTCGCGGGCGCCGACGAACATGTTGATCTCCGTGCGGACGCCGAAGGCCGCCGAATAGACGCCCGGCTCGATGGTGAAGCCGGTGCCGGGAATCAGGCGGCGCTCGTCGTGCGTCTCGAAATCGTCCATGTGCACGCCGTTGCCATGCACCTCGGTCCCAAGGCTGTGGCCGGTGCGGTGCACGAACTGCGCCCCGAATCCGGCCTGCTCGACCACCGTCCGGCAGGCGCGGTCCACCTCGAAGCCGCGCAACTCCCGTCCCGTCGCGACCGACTCGCGGACCAGGGTGACGGCGGCGTCGCGCCCGTCGCGCGCGGCGTGGAATGCCTGAAGGTATCGGTCCGGGACCGCCGCGGCTGTAAAGCCCACCCAGGTGATGTCGGCGTAGACCGCACCCGGCTGCGGGAGTTTGCCCCACAGGTCGAGCAGGACCACTTCGCCGTCGCCAATCGCACGGTGCTTCTGCTCGCTCGGTCCGTAATGCGGGTCGCCGGCATTCTCCTGGGCCGCGACGACCGGCGGGCTGTCGGTGACGAGCCCTTCCGCGTCGAACCAGCCGATCATCTGGTGCTGCACGTCGAGCTCCGTCAGCGGCCGGCCGCCGCGGCGGCCGGCACGCACGAACTCGAACGCGCGATCCTTGATGCGATAGAGCCGCTCGCTGGCGGCACGATGCGTGTCGAGGGCCGCGTCGGACCAGATGGCTTCGAAGCGCTGGACCAGGTCTCCCGACGACACCACCTCGGCGCCCAGTTGACGCACCGCCTCCACCGTACCGGCGTCGACCCGGGAGATGTACGGGATGTTGTTCCCGGGCGAGTATTCCATGGCGACACGCGCCAGGCCTCCGAGCAGGCCGCCGAGGCCGGCGCGCAGCGTGTCGCGCTGCGAATAGACCGTCTTGCCGCCCGGCAGGTGGTCGAGGTTGAAGGACTCGATCGCATGGACGAGTTTTTTCGGCTCCCCCTGTGCCGGGATCAGGTAATACCACCGCCGCGTGGTCTTGGTACCATGATCGATGCCGGCCAGGCGGCGGGCAATGGGGTTGGAGCCGTGAAAGTCGTACAGCAGCCAGCCGTCGAGTCCCTCTTCTCGTAGCGCGGCCTGGACGGCCGGGATCGACAGCGGCATGGTCCGAGTATAGACGTAAGGGCCTGACAAACGCATCGGGTAGACGTCCGACGTCGTGAACGTCGTCCACGGTGCGATTGAGCCCTATAATCAGAAGGCCTGCCTGTAGTGAAAGCCTATGCGAACCACCATCGCCCTGATCCTTCTCGCGGTCCTGGCGCAGACGCCGGCGCCGCCGCAGCCCCCCGTCACCTTCAAGGTCGAGGTCAACTACGTCGAGATTGACGCCCATGTCACCGACGCGCAGGGCCGCTTCGTCCGCTCCTTGTCCAGGGAGGACTTCCAGATCATCGAAGACGGCAAGCCGCAGGCGCTGACCGCCTTCTCGATGGTCGACATTCCCGTCGCCCGGGTGGATCCGCCGCTGTTCTCCACCACCGCGATTGCTCCCGACGTCGTGACCAACCGCACGCCGTTCGAGGGGCGGGTGTTCGTGCTCGTGCTCGACGACCTCCACACGCGCTTCACGCGCACCGCCCGCACCCGCGCGGCGGCGCGGCAGTTCGTGGAGCGCTATGTCGGCGCCAACGACATCGTCGCCGTGGTCAACACCTCGGGCTACGGCAAGAGCATGCAGGACTTCACCAGCAGCCGGCAGCTGGCGCTCACGGCCATCGACCGCGCCATGGGCGGCAAGGCCGAGTCGTCGACCCAGGCGGCGCTGCAGGATTACTATCAGAATCGCGATATCCCGGGCGCGGCCTCCAGCCCGAATGCCTCGTTCAACGAGATGCAGCGCTTCGACAACGCGCGCAATTCGATGCGCACCCTGAAGAACCTGGCCGACTTCATGGCCGGGATGCGCGGCCGCCGCAAGGCCGTCGTCTACTTCAGCGAGGGGCTCAACTACAACGTCGCCGATCAGTTCAACAATCGCTATGCGGGCGACGTCCAGCGCGAGATCCGGGAGTTCATCAACGCCGCGACGCGCGCGAACGTGAGTGTCTACAGCGTCGATCCGCGGGGCGTCACCAACGGCCTCGAAGACGGCATCGAGATCGCCAGCATGCCGACCGACGGCTCGATCAGCATGACCAGCCTGATGAACGAGATGCGCCTCGAGCACGACAGCCTGCGGCTGGTGGCCGAGGAGACCGGCGGCTTCGCGGTGCTCAACCAGAACGATTTCCGCAACGCCTTCTCCCGCATCCTCGACGACAACAGCAGCTACTACGTGCTCGGCTACTACCCGGCGAACGACAAGCGCGACGGGCGTTTCCGCAGCGTGCAGGTCAAGGTGCTGCCGCCCGGCCTGAAAGTCCGGGCCCGCCGCGGCTACGCCGCACCGCTCCCGGCCAAGAAAGAAAAGCCGGCCAAGGGATCCTCAGAAGAGCGGACGACGCCGGCGCTGCGCGACGCGCTCGCGAGCCCGATCGCGATCAGCGGCCTGACCATCAGCGCCTTTGCGGCGCCCTTCAAGGGCGCCGGCGCCAACGCGGCCATCGCCCTGTCGATCGAAGTCGACGGCAGCGGGATGAAGTTCACGCAGCGGCCCGACGGGCTGTTCGCCAACGACCTCGAGATCGCCCTCTACGCGGCCGGCGCCGACGGCAAGATCAAGGACGGGGCGCGCGACGTGGTGTCGCTGTCCCTGAAGCCTCAGACCCACGACATCGTCCGCCACAGCGCATTCCGGATCGTCCGGCGGCTCCAGGTGCCCCCTGGCACCTATCAGCTGCGCATCGGTGCGCGGGAATCGGGCGGCCGGATGGGCACGGTGATCTACGACCTCGACGCGCCGGACTTCTCGAAGGGCGCCCTCACGATGAGCGGGATCGCGCTCGCCTCGGCGTCGGGCAGCCGGATTCCCACCGCGAGCCCCGACCCCAGCGTCAACGAGTTCAAGGACGTGCTGCCCGCGCCCCCAAGCGCGTCGCGCGACTTCCCCCGCCAGGACACCCTCGCGGTATTCGCCGAGATTTACGACAACGACGTCAAGACTCCGCACCGCGTCGAGATCACCGCCGCCGTGCTGGCGGACGACGGCAGGGTGGTGCACACCACGACCGACCTGCGGAAGAGTGACGAGCTGCAGGGCGCGACCGGCGGCTACGGCTATACGACCAGCATTCCGTTGACCAGCTTCGCGCCGGGCCGCTACGTGCTGCGCCTCTCGGCGACGTCGCTCCTCGGCAAGCCCGCGCCCGTGACGCGGCAGATCGAGTTCCGCGTTCGATGAGCGTCAGCACCATCGCGCGCGGCGACGCCAGCCGCATCACGGCGGCGCGCCGGGTTATCGCGCGCACCGACGACGAGTGGCGCGCCCTGTGGGCGATCCACGCGGGACCCGATGGGGAGGCGCCCTCCGTCGATCTGACGCGGGTCGTGGTCGCGGCCGCGTTTGCCGGAGAACGGCCGTCGGCCGGGTATTCGATCGAAGTCTCCGCCGCCGATCACGCCGAGCACGGAACCAAGCTCGTCGTCTACGAGCACCGGCCGGGCCGTGATGCGGTCGGCGCCGCCATCCTCACTTCGCCGTTTCACATTGTGGCGGTGACGAGGGGGCTCGGCGAGCCGGCGTGGGCCGACGCGGCCGGGACGGCGGCCTCGACGGCCCGGACCGTCCCCGCGTCCTCGTTGGGTCCTCAGCCGTCGACCGCCAGTTCTCAGCCGTCGTCCACCGGTCTCGAACCGCGCACTGCGTCGATGCTCGCGTACCTCGCCGGACCGTTTTCGGGGGCGCTCATCCTGCTTGCCGAATCGACCAACCCGGATGTTCGCTTCCACGCCTGGCAGTCGATCGTGGGTCTGGGCGGGCTGGGCCTCGCGGTCACCGCCAGCTACCTGCTGGCCGCCGCGGCCCTGTTCGTGTCGGCGAGCGCCGTGTCGCTGATGTTCGCGGTCGCCACGGTACTCTGGATCGTGCTGGCCATCGTCTGGGCCATCTGCCTGTGGCAGGCATGGAGCAAGGCGCGCTGGAAGCTTCCTCTGGCCGGCGACTACGCCGAACGCCTGCGGTGACGCCCCGACGGCATCAATCGTTCTTCACCAGTCCTTCGCGCATCGTCGTCGCGATGCGCTCGAGCGGGATCCGCAGCGCGGAACCGCGCCGCCAGGCGAGCACGAGCGTGCGGCCTGGCCCTGGCTGGGCGAACGCCCGCAAGGCGAGCTGGCCCCGCCGGTTCTCGATGGGCACGGCGAGCGAGGGGAGCAGCGTGGCTCCGCTGCTGGCGATCACCATCTGGATGAGCGTCGCGAGACTGGTGGCCCTGAAGCCGCCGTGACCGGCCCCCGCGCGCGTGCAGAGTTGCAGCGCCTGCTCGCCCAGGCAGTGGCCCTCGTCGAGCAGCAGGACGCGCGCGCCGGCGAGGCGTTCGAGCGTGAGCCGCTTGCGGTCCTGCGCCAGCGGATGGCCGGGCACCGTGGCGAGCACGAAGGGGTCCCAGCCGAGGGGGACATACGCCAGCCCGCGCAAGTCGGCTTCCAGCGCGACGATGGCGGCGTCGAGGGTGCCCTCTTTGAGCTGCTCTACGAACCGGCCGGTCCGATCTTCGCGCCATTCAATCGCCAGGTTCGGGAAGTCGCGCGACAGCAGCGGTGCCATGTCGGGCAGCAGGTACGGGCAGATGGTCGGAATGACGCCGACGCGGAGCGTGCCGAGGAAAGGGTCGGCCTGCTGGCGCGCCAGCTCGCGCAGGTCTCCCGTCGCCGTGAGAATCTTCCTGGCCTGAACGATCAGTGCGGCCGCCGCCGCCGGGACGCGCACCCGGCGGGCGCTGCGCTCGAACAGCTGGACCCCCAGCGCGCGCTCGGCGGTGGCGACCTGCGCGCTCAGCGAGGGCTGCGCGACGTGGCACGCCTCGGCGGCCCGCCGGAAGCTGCCGTGCTGGGCGACGGCGACGATGTACTGGAGTTGCCGCAGCGACACCGGCAGGGTGGAATGCATGTCCATAGGTAAAAGCTATCACCTGGAGAGGAAGGATGTCTTTGACCTATCTCTCGAGCTCGGCAGATACTTACGTCCATGGCTGATACACCGATCCTGAGGAGCGACAGCGGCGCTCCCGTGTCCGACAACCAGAATTCGCAGACCGCGGGCCCCGGCGGCCCGACGCTGCTGCAGGACCACTACCTGATCGAGAAGCTCGCGCGGTTCAACCGCGAGCGCATCCCGGAGCGCGTGGTGCACGCCGTCGGCTCCGGCGCCTACGGCGTCCTCGAGGTCACCAGCGCGGAGGTCGCGACGTGGACGACCATGCGCGCCTTCGCGAGCGTCGGCAAGACCACCGACATGTTCATCCGCTTCTCGACGGTCGCCGCCTCGCGCGGCGGGCCGGACGTGGCTCGCGATCCGCGCGGTTTCGCGATGAAGTTCTACACGGAAGACGGCAACTGGGATCTTGTCGGCAACAACACCCCGGTCTTTTTCATCCGCGACGGCATCAAGTTTCCCGACTTCATCCACTCGCAGAAGCAGGACCCCCACACCAACCGGCAGGAGCCCGACAACGTCTGGGACTTTTTCTCGCATTCCCCCGAGGCCACCCATCAGTTCACCTGGCTGTTCGGCGACCGCGGCATCCCGGCGTCGTACCGTGCGATGGACGGCTTCGGCTCGCACACCTTCCAGTGGGTCAATGCGGCGGGCGAGCGCCACTGGGTCAAGTTCCACTTCAAGACCAACCAGGGCATCCGGACGCTGACCTCCGAGGAAGCCGCCATCACGGGCGGCCAGGACCAGTTCCACAATCACAAGGATCTCTACGACGCGATCGAGCGCGGCGACTTCCCGTCGTGGACGGTCAAAGTGCAGCTGATGCCGGAGGCCGACGCGGCGACCTATCGCATCGACCCGTTCGATCTCACGAAGGTGTGGAACTACCGTGACTATCCGCTCATCCCGATCGCGACGCTGACGCTGAACCGGCTGCCCGAAAACTTCTTCGCCGAAGTGGAGCAGGCGGCGTTCGATCCGGCGCACTTCGTGCCCGGGATCGGACCCTCGCCGGACCGGATGCTGCAGGCGCGGCTGTTCGGCTACGGTGACGCGCACCGCTATCGCCTCGGTATCAACCACACCCACCTCGCGGTCAACACGCCGAAGGGCGTCACCGGCGGCGCGCAGAACTACGGCCGCGACGGGCTGATGTCGTCGGGCGTCGGCGGGCGGTCGAAGAACTACGAACCGAACTCGTTCGACGGGCCGGCGCAGACCGGCGAGGAGCTCTACAAGGGGCTGCCGGTAGCCACGGTGTCGGGCCACTACCCGCAGGTGCCTCGCGAAGTGGACGACTTCGCGCAGGCGGGGGACCTCTACCGCCTGCAGCCGAAGGCGGCGCAGCAGCGCCTGGTCGACAACATCGCCGGCAGCCTCGCCCAGGTGTCGCGCCAGGACGTGATCGCGCGATCGGTCGAGCACTTCCGCAAGGCCGACGCTGAGTTCGGCTACCGGATCGCCGAAGGCATCGCCGCGCGCCTGTCATCGGCGGCGGTCGCGGCCGGACGATGACCGGCGATCCCGGCCAGGGCCTCGTGGTCGACCACGGCCAGCTCGTCGCGCTGGCGGTGGACGCCGCCAGGGCGGGCGACCTCGACACGCTGACCCGCGCTCTCGCGGCGGGCGTCAGCGCCAACGCCACCAGCCCACGCGGCGATGGGCTGCTGATGCTGGCGTGCTATTACGGCCACGACGCGGCGGTGCACGCGCTGCTCGCGCGCGGCGCCGACGTCAACCAGTTGGATGGACGGGGACAGGCGCCCCTCGCCGGCGTGGCGTTCAAGGGCTACGTCCCCGCCGCTGAGGCGCTCCTCGGCGCCGGCGCGGACGTCAATCGGGCATCGGCCGACGGGCGCACGCCGCTGATGATGGCGGCGGCGTTCAACCGCGTCGACATGGTCCGCTGGCTGCTCACGCGCGGCGCGTCGAAGGACGCGCGCGATGCCGCCGGCCTCTCGAGCCTGGAGATCGCGCGCAGCATGGGCGCCCACGACGCCGCGTCGCTCCTGGCGGAGCCAGGGTAGCAGGCAACACTCAGCACTCAGCAGGCGCCAGGCCTTCTACCTGCCACTGCTACGCCTACCAGCCCTTGCGCGCGCGGAGCGCCGTGACGTGCGCGACGTGGTGGCGTCCGTGCCACGCGTAGAGCTGCAGCAGCCGGTCGAGAGTCATTGCCCCGTTCTTCGGGTGCATGAGGGGGCGGCCGAAATCACCCGCCGCCATCGATTCCAGCAGCGTCGTCCAGCGCGCGTGGAGCGCGTCGAGCAGCGCCAGTGACGTCTCGACCGGCGTGCGCGCCACGTCGTCCAGCTTCGCCCACGCGTCCTCGTTGTACGGCGTGATAGTTGGATTGTCTTCGGTCAGCGCCAGTTTGAAGCGCGTGAATGCGTTCATGTGGCTCTCCGCCACATGGTGCACGACCTGCCGCACTGTCCAGCCGCCGTCCCGGTATGGCGTGTTCACCTGGGACTCGTCGAGCCCGCGCACGGCCGCGCGCAGCGCCGCGGGCGCCTCGCCGATGGCGGCGAAGGCCTGGCGCCGGCTCGCGGGCGTGATGTCAGGGTTGAACTGGAAGTTGCCGATGGGGAAACGCGGATCGTCAATCATGCGCGCATTGTAGCGCGCACGATCGACGCCGCGCTGGCCAACACCAGGTCAGCCAGCTCGACGGCCTGCGGCCGTCTGCCTGTGGCTTTACTTCTTGGCTTCCGTGAACTTCTTCACGGCGGTTGGCTTCACCTGGCCGTTGGCGTGCGAGAACATCAGCTGGCTGCCGGTGATGCCCACCTTGAGTTCCGCGGCGGTCGTGATCTCGCCGATCTCTCCAGGCGCCAGGGCGGTGCGGATGCGGCCGCTCCCGACCGAGGCCTCTTTCTGGCCGGCGTAGAAATACTCGTCCACCCGCAACCCGACAATTGGCGCGGCCGAGACGTTCTTGACCTTGTGGGTGTTGCGCAACTCGCCGGAGACCGCCTTGGCCTGGCCCTTGATGATCTCGATATAGGCGGTGCCTTTGACCGGGGGGCGCATCCTGGCCTTCACGAGCTCGGGCGATGGCGGTGCGGGGGCGGCGAGCACGGCGTCTTTCTTGGCGGCGGCCTTTTGCGCGACGGCCTTGCTGACCTGGGCGGACAGGGCCGGCGCCAACGCCAGCGAGCAGAGGAGTGCAGCAGACGTGAGTGCGGCGAACTTCATGATCCACCTCCTGGGGGTATGAGGCAGATTATAGACCTCTACATCTCCCCGTTCCAGTCCTCGGGCTCGGGATTGGTGGCGCGGAACACCTCGAGGTGCCATTTCCCCCCGCCCCAGGGCTCGATGACCTCAGCCGCGACGACGTCCACCAGAATCTCGGCGAAACTGCGTCCCTCGGGATCGCCCTCGAGATGGTATGCCGGCTCGTCCCAGCCGAAGCTGGGGTAGAGCATCATCGTCAGGAACAGGTCGTAGCCGTCGTCCACGACGATCAACTGGCCGCATGGGCGTTTCATCGTCGAGTGGTAGATGAGGTATTTCTCGGCGCTGTGGGCCCGGATGTAGCGCTTGAGAGCGAACTCGCGGGCGACGATCTCCTCGACGGCGATTTTCTTGTCCCAGCAGTCGCGGCAGTATTTCTCCTCGCCCCGCGGTTCGGAGACCTCTTTCGCGTTGCACAGCGCGCAGCGAACCTGCGCGACGGATTTACGGGACATGCTTCGATTGTACCTCGCCGGCGCGCAGCGCCGGCGTATACAGGTTTTCCGCGTACTCCTTCACCATGCGGCGCGCGCTGAAGCGCGGCGCGACGCTGGCAATCGCGTGGCGGACGAACGACAGCCAGCGCGTCGGGATCCCGTTCGAGCGGTCGTAGAAGGTCGGCACGATCTCGTTCTCGAGCAGATCGTAGATGCGCGCGGCGTCGGCGGCGTCCTGGGCGTCGGCGTCCCCCTGCTCCCCGGCGTCGATCAGCCAGCCGTTGTCGCCGGTGTAGCCCTCCGCCCACCAGCCGTCGCCGATCGAGAGGTGCGGCACGCCGTTGAGCGACGCCTTCATGCCGCTGGTGCCGCTCGCCTCGAGCGGCTTGCGCGGGTTGTTCAGCCAGACGTCGCACCCCTGCACCAGGAAATGGGCGACGTGCAGGTCGTAATCGTCCACGAACGCGATGCGGCCGCCGAACGCCGGATCGATCGCGCGCCGGTAGACCTGCTGCAGGTGGTGCTTGCCGGTTTCGTCCGCGGGATGCGCCTTGCCGGCGAACACGATCTGCAGCGGCCGCCGCGAGGCGTTGAGGATGGCCTGCAGCCGCTCGGGGTTGTGGAAGATCAGCTCCGGCCGCTTGTAGCCGGTAAACCGCCGCGCAAACCCGATGGTCAGGGCGTTGGGATCCAGCAGCGTGCCGGCCGCGACCACGCGGGCGGCGCTGACCTGCTCCTCCCGCCACCGCTGCCGCGCCCGCTCGCGGATGAACTGGAACAGGTAGTGGCGCAGCGCGCTGCGCGCCGCCCACAGCGCATCGTCCGGGATGTCGAGGACGCGCGCCCAGAGGTCCGGCTCGTCGTGGCGGTCGCGCCAGTCGGCGGGCATGTGCTCGTCGAACAGCCGCGCCATCTCGTTGGACAGCCAGGTCGGCATGTGGATGCCATTGGTGATCGCGCGCACGGGCCGGGCGTCTTCGGCCACGCCCGGCCAGATCGGTCCCCACATCTCGCGCGTCACGACGCCGTGCAACTGGCTGACGGCGTTGACGCCGTTGGCCGCGCGCAAGGCGAGCGCCGTCATGTTGAACTGCGGCCCCGAGCCGTTGTCGTAGGCGCCGAGCTGCATGAACCGGTCGCGGTACTCGCCGAGCGTGCCCCAACACCCGGCCAGGTGCGTCTCGACCAGACTGAAGGGGAACGCATCGTGTCCGGCGGGCACCGGCGTATGCGTGGTGAAGACCGTCGTCCGCCGCACCTGTTCCAGGCCCTCGTCGAACGACAGCCCGGCCTCGATGTGATCGCGGATGCGCTGCAGGACGACGAACGCGGCGTGGCCTTCGTTGAGGTGCCACACGGCGGGCTCTGAACCGAGCGCCTTCAGCGCGCGCACCCCACCGATGCCGAGAATAATCTCCTGCTGGATGCGGGTTTCGCGATCGCCGCCGTACAGCCGCGCCGACAGCTCGCGATCCCAGGGCGCGTTCTCCGCCAGATCGGTGTCGAGCAGGTAGAGCTTCACGCGTCCCAGCCGCACCCGCCACACCTGCACCAGCACGCTGCGATTCCCGAGCGGGACCGGGACGATGCAGATGGTGCCGTCGGACGTGACGGCGGGTTCGATCGGCGCGTTGTCCCAGTTCAGTCGCTCGTACGATTCCTTCTGCCAGCCCTCCGGCGAGACGCTCTGGTGGAAGTAGCCCTGGGGATACATGAAGCCGACGCCGATCAGCGGCACCCCGAGGTCACTCGCCTCCTTGCAGTGATCGCCGGCGAGTACGCCGAGGCCGCCTGCGTAGATCGGCAGCGACTGGTGGAGGGCGAACTCGGCGGAGAAGTAGGCGATCGGCCCCGGGGCGTCGGGGAACCGGTTCTGCCACCAGGTGTCTTTGGCGCTGCGGGCGCGGTCGAGCGCCTCGATGGCCGCGTCGTAGACCGCGAGGAACCGCTCGTCGGCGGCCGCGAGCACGGGTAGCTCCGGCGACACGTTGCGCAGCATCAGGACCGGGTTGTGCGCCGTCTGCCGCCACAGCGGGTAGTCGAGACGCCGGAACACCTCGCGCGCCTGCGGGTTCCACGTCCACCATAGATCGGTCGCGAGTTCGGGCAGGCGGTTGATGCGTTCGGGAAGATGCATGGGATTCAGGACTCTGGCTGTGGGCGGTGGGCGGTGGACTTCAGGAACCAGGGCACGCGCCAACGAGCTGCGCGAACCTGACGAGATCGACGTTGCCGCCGGAGACGATGGCGACCACCTTGCGGTGGCCGCGGGCCGACATGGCAGGGGAAACTGCGGCGGCGACGGCGCAGGCGCCGGCACCTTCCGCGATGACGCGCGCGCGCTCGGCGACCAGCCGCATGGCCCGCGCCGCCTCGTCGAGCGAGACGACGATCGATTCGTGCACGTGGTCGCGCAGCAGCGGCCACATGGTAGCGAGCACGGACTTGCCACCGGCGCCGTCGACGAAGGAGGGCTGCCACTCGTCGAAGCGGCTGGCGCGGCCGTTCTCCAGCGATCGCTTGAGGGGTGCGGCGGTCTCGGGCTCCGCCGCGTAGATCCGCGCCTCGGGTCGCAGCGCGCGCAGCGCCACGCCCACGCCCGCGAGCAGGCCGCCGCCGCCAACCGCCGCAACCACCGCGTCGACGTCCGGCAGGTCCTCGACGATTTCAAGTCCGGCGGTGCCGTTGCCGCTGATGAAGTCGTCGTCGTCAAAGGGATGAACGAAGTGCCCGCGCATGCGGGCCGAGCCATGCGCCTCGACCGTCTCCCAACATTCGTCGTAGGACGCCTTGACGATGGTCGCGCCGAGGCGGTCGATGGCGCCGAGCTTGGCTGCGGGAGCGGTGTCCATCACCATCACGGTGCAGCGTGCCCCGGCCTTGCGCGCCGCCAGCGCGACCCCTTGCGCGGCGTTGCCGGCGCTGACGGTCCAGACGCCCTCGGCCAGCTGCGCCGGGGACAGCCGGCGCACCGCGTTGTAGGCGCCGCGAATCTTGAAGGAGCCGATGGGCTGCAGCATCTCGAGCTTGAGGAACACCTCGGGCCCGCCGGGGGCCACGGCGCCGAGCGGCACCAGCGGCGTGCGGATCGCGGCGTCATAGACCGTGCGCGCCGCGTCTCGAATGGTGTCGATGGAGATGGCTCGTGGCATGGGTGAATTGCGGTTCGCTGCGGCGACATCGTAGTCTACAATCTCCGAGCCCGTCCGCAAACCTGAACCGTAGGGAGTCGCCGCCAATGTCCGATGGAATATCGCGCCGGGAGTTCGTCGTCACCAGCACCGCGAGTCTCGCCGCGGCGGCCGCGGCGCCGGCGTTGGGACAGTCGCCAGCCATGATCACCAGGAAGCCGGTCAAGCCGGCGGTGATTGCCTCGGGCAACGGCCATGTCTTCAAGAACGGCGGCGACAAGACCTGCATCGAGAAGGCCTTCTCGATGATGATGCAGGGGAGCGACGTGCTCGAGGCGCTCATCGCCGGCGTCAATATCGTGGAACTCGATCCGCTCGATACGAGCGTCGGCTACGGCGGTCTGCCCAACGCCGAGGGCATCGTGCAACTGGATGCGTGCTGCATGCACGGCCCCAGGAAGCGGGCCGGTGGCGTCGGCGCGCTCGAAGGGGTGCGCACCCCCTCGCTGGTCGCGC
>JBKJRJ010000294.1:0-7661 GCA_046594705.1 Vicinamibacterales bacterium | reverse complement strand
CTCGGCCAGATCGAGAAGCAGTTTGGCAAGGGCTCGATCATGCGCCTGGGCGGCAACGACGTCATTCCCCAGATGCCCTCGATCTCCACGGGCTCGGTGAGCCTGGACTATGCGCTTGGCATCGGCGGCGTGCCGCGGGGCCGCGTCATCGAGGTCTTCGGACCGGAGTCGTCGGGCAAGACCACGCTGGCGCTCCAGATCATTGCGCAGGCCCAGAAAGTGGGGGGCATGGCGGCGTTCGTCGATGCCGAACACGCGCTCGACGCGCAGTACGCCCGCAAGCTGGGGGTCCAGCTCGAAAACCTCCTCGTCTCGCAGCCCGACAACGGCGAACAGGCGCTCGAGATCGTCGAAGTGCTCGTGCGCTCCGGCGCCGTCGATGTGATTGTCGTCGACTCGGTCGCGGCCCTCGTGCCGCGCGCGGAAATCGAAGGCGAGATGGGCGAGGCGCAGATGGGCCTCCAGGCCCGCCTCATGTCGCAGGCCCTCCGCAAGCTGACCGGCATTGTCTCGAAGTCGAAGACCTGCCTGATCTTCATCAACCAGCTCCGCGAGAAGATCGGCGTGATGTTCGGCAACCCGGAAACGACCACGGGCGGGCGGGCGTTGAAGTTCTACTCGTCGGTCCGCATCGACATCCGCCGCATCGGCGCCATCAAGGATGGCGACGTCATCGTCGGCGGACGGACCCGGGTGAAGATCGTCAAGAACAAGGTGGCGCCGCCATTCCGCGAGGCGGAGTTCGACGTGATGTACGGCGAGGGGATCTCCAAGGAAGGCGACCTGCTCGACCTGGCCGTCGAGCGCAAGATCGTCGACAAGAGCGGCACCTGGTTCGCGTTCGACGGCGAGCGTCTCGGCCAGGGTCGCGAGAACGTCAAGCAGTTCCTGAAGGACAATCCGGCCACGTTCAAGTCGCTGGAGTACAAAGTCCGCAAGGAACTCGGCCTGACGATCGAAGAGCCCGCGGCGGTCTAAGAGGCCGTCGCGCCGGCCCTCTCGCGGCCTTCATCCCTGCCGGCGCGAGATGTCGGGCGGACCTCTCAGGTCCACCTCGATCCTACGGCCGCTTGGAATAGAACCTATCCAGGAACAGGTAGCGCGCCTTGCGGCTGTCGGGTTCCGCTTTCGCGGCGACGTCGAGGTGCAACACCTGGGCGTCGCCGTTTCGATTGGTGGCCGGCCATGCCGGCAGCCCCGGTCCGTTCGGATCCCCGGCCTTGACGAAGTTCGCGAAATACCCCTGGAAGAGCTCCGACAGCTTGAAGTCGTCAGGCGTCCAGGCGTAGACCTCGTTGGTCGGGAGGTTGCCCAGGGCATATTCGATTTCAGCGGAGTGTGCGGCGCCGCGCGCCGCCCCCGCGGCCGTGCGTATCAATCCATTTCCACGTGCTGAATCCGATGAAACGGTCCCTCGCGAGATCGGTGGCCGACTGCTCGACCTCGTCTTTCGTGGTTCCGGGATACAGCTCGAGGGCTTCGTCGGCGCGGTCACCGAAGATCCCCCGGATGGCCCTGGCGTAGCCCTCGGGCGTGGCTTCGTTCTGCCCGAGCACGCCACGCGGCCCGCTCTCCTGTGAGTTCCAGCCGGCCAGCAGGGGGACGCGAGCTTGCTCCCCGGCCGTGAAGACCTCGCCCGGCGCCTTGACCAGGAAATAGCCGTCGATCGCGATCTGGGTGCGCGGGACGCCTGGTTTGGCCGCGGCCTCGAGCAGCCCGGAGGCCATCGGCCTTCGAGGCCCCCTCGACAGGACCGGTGGAGGTCACCACCCGCTCCGGCGGCGGCGCGCCGGAGATGAGTATCGCAACCGAGAGGACGGCGAGCAGCGCTTTCATGGCCGAGGCATAACTTACCGCCGGCCCTTCGTCAGGTTCTCGATCAAGAAGAGTCCGCTCTTACCCGGGCAGATGAGATCGAGGTCGCCGTCGTCATCGACATCGACGACCGGGATCGCCATACCGCCCCCGATGCGGCCGCCGTAGTCGATCACGTGGCGGATCCATTCGACGGCGCCGGCCGCTGCCCCCGTCTGAGGCCGATATTCGTACCAGTAGACGCCGAGCGGCTCGCGCTCGCCGGGATCGCCGCCATTGTGCGCCATGTATCTCTTGCCGGTGATGAGATCGGGGCGCCCGTCGCCATTGAGATCGGCCAGGGTGGCGGCGTGGCCCTGCGACCAGGTGCTGTCGATCGCGCGGCGCGTCCAGGTTCCGTCGGCCCCCTGCTCGAACCAGAACACGCCGTAGTCGTGCGCGGCAGTCGCGACCACGTCGTTCCGGCCGTCTCGATTGACGTCCGCCACGTGCATGAACCCAAGTTCCATGACGCGCGCCGGCCCCGGGGCAGGAGTCGCCGGAACCGGAACCGGAACCGGCAGGTTGATCGTGTCCCAGGCGGCGTGAAACGTCCAGCTGCCGGCACGAGGATCCGCGGGCGCCTCGAGCCAGCCGCGCGGGGTCAGGATGTCGGTGCGCCCATCGCGGTTGACGTCACCGCTGCCGATACCGTGACCGTAGGTGCGGTCGCTGATGACATGCGCCACCCACGCCCCGCCGCGCGCTTCGTACCACGCCTGTCCCGTGCCGTTCTCCTGGGCGACGATCTCGGCCGCCTTGCCGTCGTTGTCCACGTCGGCGAGAATCGCGAACTCGACGTTGAATCCCTGGTGGACGGGCAATTCCCGCCACGGCGCATCCGGACCGCGTCCGGGATTCTGCCACCAGGAGATTTTCTTGGCGAACCACGAGACCGAGACGATGTCGAGGTCGCCGTCGCCGTCGGCATCGACGGCCAGATCGCTGAAGCTGTCGACGTAGTGCTGACGGAAGTCCAGCTCGCGGAAGCGATGGGCGTGCCAGGCGGGCGCTTCGTACCAGGATTCGCCCGACACGATGTCGAGCCGGCCGTCACGATTGATGTCGGCGACGGTTGCGGTTTCGCTTGCGCCGGGATCGATCATCCGGCTCCGGAAAGGAACCTCCCGGGGGCGTGGCGCGGCGAGTGCCAGCGTGCCCGACAGCGACAGCACGAGTGCGGCGCGTAACGTGACCATCGGAAGCCTCCATGCGGTGGTGGTGTGTCTGCTCTGCCACCGGCGAGCGCCAGCAGTCCCAGGGCAGCTGTGCCAGGCCGACGGCCGCAGGAGCGGGACAACGACGATCGTCAGGACGCGCCGCATGGCGCCGTCATTCTACTGTGCGGGCTTGACGTCCTTGATGGTGACGAGGATCTCACCCGGCCGCGCCAACCCGAGCTCGCCGCGGGCAACGGCTTCAATGGTTGCGGGATCGCTGCGCAGCCGGTTCGCATGGTCGCGCAACGCCGCATTGTCGCGCTTCAGTCGATCGAGCTGGCGTGCCGTCGCGAGCGAGGTGCGCCGGGCCCGGATCGTGTCCATCAGCCCGCGCTCGCCGAACAGCCCGTTCACCAGCAGCACCGTGGCGGCGAACAGCACCGCGTGCGACCAGAACCGCCGCGGCTGGCGCCGAGGCAGGGCGGGCCGTTCGTCGGCCTGGGGCGATGGGATCGGTGTGGGTCGGACCATGTCGATGCCGGAAAGTACCAAATCTTGATCGCGAGTACAAGCGCTATTTTTTGTCGGCCGCGCGGCGCCGGATCGCGACGGGTGCCGCAGAGTACCAGAAACGGATCGCGAGTACAAGTGGCGAGTACAACTGGATGGTGTTCTGGTATTATTGGGGTTCTGCCAAACGACGACGCGCCGTGCCGAGGTAGCTCAGTTGGTAGAGCACAGCACTGAAAATGCTGGTGTCCCCAGTTCGACTCTGGGCCTCGGCACCAACTTTCGCTCCCGCGAGCCAACCGGCGCGGATCGAGCGAAGGGAATGTTCACCCTTCCGTCGACCTCCAGTAATAGGCGCGGCCCTGGCCCCAGTTGATCGCATACGTGCGGTCGGCAGCGGTGTAGAGGCGAAACCCGGTCGAGCGCACACGCGCCACGTCGATCGGCGACCGCAGCAGGCGCGGCCAGAATTCGAGGCGACCAGGCGGCCGGCACTCGAGCGTGCCGGTTGCGATCTCCGGTCCGAGCAGCGCCCGCACCGGCGCCGAATCCGCCGCGGGAAACGAAAACGCGCCCCAATGCCGGCCGTCCGGCAGGTGACCCTCGCGCAGGTCGGAGGCGCCGGCCGGCAGGCCCTCCGGCACCCAGCGGTTGGCGATGGCGCCGGCCGTGCGCGCCTCGTCAACCGTCTGGTAGACGCCCATCTTGACGCCCAGGTCCGAGCACGCCGGAGCCCCCAGCACCATCAGGATCGTCACGAGCGCCGGGGCCATCGGCACTCGCGAGCACCCGCTCAACACCGCTCCCACGTCAAGGTATGCGTCACGAACTGTCCGTTCTTCCGGACGTCGGTGCTGAGCACGAGGCGCTCGCCTTCAAATCGCAGCGCGCGGACTTGCCTGCCGCCCACCCACTCCGGGTTGAGGCCGCCCTCGACCGTGTGCGTCACGCTGGCCCCGTCAGCCGCGACCTCGTAGGTCCCGAAATACGCGATGTAGCCGACATACGCCGCCCGCACCGATTGGGCGTTACCCGAACCCACTTCGACGCGGGCGCGATCCGGCCGCATCACCTGTCCGGACATATTTCCGCCTTCGTCGTACGCCAACCGTCCCACCGCGGCGCCATACGGCGATCCCGTGCGTCCCGCCGGATCGGTTGTGTCGTACGAGATCAGCCGCCAGGAACCGATCAGGCGATCGCTGACCGCCTTCATCGCGCCTCCCGTGCCGGCGCTATCCAGGCCGCGTAGAGATCCGGCCGTCGATCGCGCAGGAAAAGGCGTCGCGCGTGCGATCCGCCGGTCTGCGCCAGGTCGAGATCGGCGTAGAGAATCGTGTCGGCCCCCTCGGGGGCGCGAGCGATCACTCGACCGTCAGGCGCGCACACGAACGACTCGCCTCCGAACGTCAGGCATTCCTCCTCGCCCACCCGGTTGCAGAGCGCCGTGTAATAGCCGTTCTGGAACGCGGCCACCTGCAGCTCGGCCTCGTAGAGCCCTTCGGGCCACTCCCCCACCGCCCCCGCCTGCGGTACGACAACGAGGTCAGCGCCGGCCACCGCGAGCGCCCGCATGTACTCCGGGTAATGGCGGTCGTAACAGATCGCCACACCGATCCGTCCCACCTTCGTGTCGTAGACCGGCGCTCCTGTGTCGCCGGGCGTGTAATAGCCCTGCTCGTGGAAACACGCGTATTCGGTGATGTGGATCATGCGGGTGCGCCCGAGCAGGCGACCGTCGGCGTCGATGACGGGCGAGCAGTCGTAGGCCTGCGCACCGTCGCGTTCGTAGAGGTTGAGCACGATGACCAGGCCATGGCGCCGTGCCCGCTCGGCGAACAGGCCGGTCATCGGCCCCGGGACGGTCTCGGCCAGGCGGTGCGGTTCCGCGCCGGCGGGTTGCTGCGGATAGAAGCGTTCGAACGCGAGCTCGGCGAACACCGCCACCTGCGCGCCGCGCGCCGCGGCCTCGTCTACCGCTGCGAGTCCCCGCTGGATGTTGTCGGCCTTGTCGTGTCCTGCGTGTTGCTGGATGAGCGCAATCTTCACGCCACAGATTTTACTCTGGGCAGCGTAAAAGACACGACGGTGCCCTGCCCGGGCGCGCTCTCCGCCCAGATTCGGCCGCCGTGCGCATCGACGATGCATCTGGAAATGTAGAGGCCCAATCCCGAACCACGCTGATCGTTTTGACCAACCTGCCAGAATCGCTCGAAGATTCTCTCCAGCATGGCGACCGGCACGCCGCCGCCGCTGTCGTGCACCGACAGCCGCACCCGGTCGTCCTCGGCGTTGACGCGGACGCGGATCGTGCCGCCCTGGTCGCTGAACTTGATGGCATTCGCGATCAAGTTGGCCAGCACCTGCAGGATGCGACCGTGATCGAAGACGGCGGGCAGCGGCGACGCCGCGATCTCGGTCTCGAGACGGATCCGCTTCTCGCCTGCCGCGGCCTGGAACATCTCGACGGCCTCCGCCAACAGGTTCGACGCGTCGCCCGCCATGGGCGTCAAGGCCAGTTTGCCGGCGTCGATGCTGGCGACGTCCACGAGGTCCCCGATCAAGCGGTTCATGCGGGCAGCGTAGCGCTGGATGCGGTCCGCGGTCTGGCGCGCCTGCTCCCCCCCGAGACCCGCCGGTGCGCTCTGGGACAGCATCCCGGCGCTCATGACGATGCCGCCGAGTAGATTGCGCAAGTCGTGGCTGACGATGCCCATGAAATCGTCGCGATTGGCCACCGCGTCGTCGGAGCGGGCTCGCTCGGTCAGCAGGTAGCGGTCGGTCTTGACCCGCTCGAGCGGCAGCAGCAGGGCCAGCGCCTGCGCCGTCTCTTCTCGTTCCATGCGGAGGGTCTCGTCGGCGGCGGCGCGCTCGTCGCGGAGCGCCGCGTCCTCGAGCCCGCGTTCACGGGCCAGGGTCTCGGGAGCGAGGTCAGGGTCTGCCGATGCCAGCTGCAGATCTGCCTGATCGCGCGCCGCGCTCAGTACCGCATCCGCCGTGTCCCGTGCGCGCTGGACCACATCGTCGGCGTCCTCGGCCATCGCTCGCTGCCGTTCGGCGAGGGCCCGGTCGGTGCGCGCCCGCTCCGCGCGCAGACTTTCGTCGGTCTGCTCCCGCTCGGGGGAGTCGCTTTTTGGATCGCTCAGCATAGCGGCCCTTCACCATAACACGCGGTCGCGGCCGCTGGCGCCGCTGTTCAATCGAGCCCTATGCGGCCTCCCACCGCCGCGCGAACGTGCGCGCCAGCGTCATGAATATCGCGGCCAGCACCGCCAGGACGAGCACCTGCGGCCAGAGCTGCCAGACCGCCGCATTGCGCCAGAAGACTTTGAGGTAGCCGTCGAGCGCCCACGCGTTGAACGTCAGCAGCCCGAACGTCTGCATCGTCTCACTCATGAGAAAGCGCGGAAACATACTGCCGCCGAGCGCCGACATCGTCAGGATGATGATGGTCGACATGCCTGATAACTGCGCCCTGGTCCTGGCCAGCGTCGCGAGCATCAGGCCGAAGCCGGCGGCCGCGGCCGCGGTGAAGATCGTCATCACGAAAAAGCCCGGCAGGTGATTGAACAGGTCGAGGCCAAAGGCGATCCGCCCCCACAGGAACATGACCGTCAGCTGTGCCAGCCCCATCAGCGTCAGGAACAGCCACTTTCCGGCGAGCAGTCCCCCCATGCCGACGCGGGTCGACAGCACTCTGTCGAGCGTCCCTGAATCGACCTCGTCGAGCAGCGTCCCGCTCGCACCCGAGACGGAGAACAGCAGGAACATCACGCCCACGCCCGCCGCGTAGAACGAGACCAGACTCTCGGTCTTCCCTTGCCGCATGACATCCACGGTATCGATGCCGACGCCGAAGCCGCCGACCGCCGGTCCGCCGGCCCCTGATCCGCCAGCCCCCGGTCCGCCAACCCCCGGTCCGCCGGCCCCTGATCCGCCGGCCCCCGGTCCGCCGGCAGACGTCCCGCTCGCCGCTGGCGACCCGGCCACGCCGGGCTTGAGTCCGGGAAGCCATGTATCGACCGCGCTCCGCTGGTCGGGGGTCAGGGCGCCCGCATACTTCTCGAACTGGGTGATGCCCCCCTTCATCATCAGATCCGGCGCCGCCGTCATCGTCACCTTCTGCAGCAGTCCTCC
>JBKJRJ010000207.1:0-12677 GCA_046594705.1 Vicinamibacterales bacterium | reverse complement strand
CGACTGCCCCAGCCGCTGGCGCATCGCGTCGATCGAGGTCGTGCCGTGCTGGAATCGCCGCTTCGGGAACACCGGCATGTCGATGCCGGTCACCGACTTCACGCCGCGCCTCACGATTTCTCCCTTGAGGGCGTAGAGCGTCGGCACGTGGTACCCGGTCAAGCCCGCAAACGGAATGCCTTCCGCCACGTCGATGACGTCCGGCCGGGTGTAGGGACTGAAGCCGTCGAACCCGTATTGCCGTGCGGGCGCATAGGTGCGCACGTAGCTCCGGCTGAGGCCGCCGCTGTAGGTCAGCGAGTGCTTGATGCGGCCAACGCCCCAGCCCTCCTGGTACAGCATCAGGTTGTCCACGACGCTCCGAATGCTGAGCTCCGGATTCTCTTCGATCGGGTAGTCCTTGAGGTTCTCGTCGCCGCCGTCGCCGTCAGCGAGGTGCCGCCACTCCGGGTAGCGCTCGCGGATGCCCTTGCAGAGCAGCAGGCCCATCGCGGCGCATTCGACGTCGAGCGACTTGTAGTCTTCCAGCACCCGCAGCGTGTGCTCGACATCCAGGTCGCCGGCGCTGCCGCCGATTTCCTCGAGCAAGAGCGACAGCCCGGTGGCGGCGAGAAAGGCGCGCGCCTGTTCCACATCGGCGCCGTCCCCGAGATTCAGCACGAACGCTTTCAGTCGCGCGGGCGTCATGCCGAGCCGCAGCATGGTGTGGTACGTCAACAGCAAGACGGACCCGCTGTCGATGCCGCCGGAGAAGCTCACTCCGATCGGCGCGGTGCGGTCCTCGCGGTCGATCGCCTGCAGCCACTTGGCGATTTCATCCGACAACGCACCGATGTAACGGTGCCCGATCTGGTCGAGGTCCGGCGGCAGCGTGCCGCGTCCCGGCGTGAAGAAACGCGTGTAGGTCGGGTCGGGATCCGGGCAGCCCACCAGTTGGAGCTCGACGATGTAATGGGCGGGTACCATGCGGGTGTAGCTCGGGTGAAACTGGCTGCCGAAACCCACCTCGTCCAGCGCCTGCTGCAGCGTGTCGATGCGGTCGGCCACGAACAACGCCGGGCCCTCGTGCCGTTTCGCCAGGAAGTAGCGCATCGGGCGATCCATCGATCGCGCCATTCGGACCGTGATGCCGTCCACCCCCACCAGCGCGAAGGACCCGTCGATGCCACGAACGCCCGCCGGGTCGCCGGCGAGGACGCGGCGGCGCGCCTCGTCCTCGTCCACGTTGTGCAGCTGGTTCAGCCGAGGGTCGAGCAGGTCGACCAGTCGATCGATGGGACGTCGCATGTCTTATCTGGCCCTGATGTCGTAGGCGACCAGCGAATCCTGGTTGCGCACGTAGAGGCGGCCGCCGCTGACGACCGGGTGGGCCCAGCTCGGAAGCCCCTTGTCCGCAATCTGGAAGCGGCCCTTCTCGTGGTAGCCGTCCGGCGAGGCCTGGGCGAAGCCCACCACGTTGTTCTCCCCCTGCAGGTACAGGTGGCCGTCGGCGAACGTGATCGATCCCTTGCCGACGCTGCGGTCGCGCCACATCTGCTTGCCGGTGGCAAACTCGAGGCAGGTCAGGATCGCGTCGTTGAAGCCGTAGAGGTAGCCGTCCACCAGCACCACGCCGCCGTGATGGTTCTTCATCTCACGGGTGAAATAGATCTCGTTGGCGGTGACCGAGCCATTCTCGGCCTTGAGCGAAACGAGGCCGGCGCCGGTGCCGTAAGCCGACGTGAAGAACGCCTTGTTATCGGAAAAGATCGGGGTCGTGATGTTGGCGGTGCGGTTCGCGGCGTTGGTATAGCGGAACATCAGCTTGCCGTCTGACGCGCGGACACCCACCCCCGCGCCGGCGGTGAAGGTCAGGTAGGTACGCACACCCTGCACGTCGGCCACGATGGGGGACGAGTAGCCGGCGGGTTCGCTCAGCTCCTTGGTCGTCCACACCGTCGTGCCCGTCATCTTGTCGAGCTTGACGATGCTGGCGCCGGCGCCGCCCGGCGACACAATGACGTGCGCGCCGTCGACCAGCGGGGATTCACTGATCAGCCACTGCAGCTGGCGGCCGCCGAAGTCTTTGAGGATGTTGCGCTGCCAGACCGCGGCCCCGTCGGTCTTCAGGCAGGCGAGATCGCCGTTCTCGGTCAGGACGTAGACGCGGTCGCCGTCCACCGTAGGGGTGCTGCGCGGCCCCGGGCCGCGGTCGTCGTCGCCCACCGTGCCCAGCCCCTTCGACCACACTTCCTTGCCGTCGGCGCGGTTCAGCGCGACCACCACGCTGCTCCCGCTGCGGGTGCCCTGGAGGTAGACGCGCTCCCCCGCGATCGCCGGAGATCCGTAGCCATTGCCGAAGCCAGCCGCGGTCCACACCACCGCGGGGCCGTTGGCCGGCCAGGCTTTCAGCAGCCCGGTTTCCTTCGACAGGCCGGTGCGATCCGGTCCCTGCCACTGCGGCCAGTCGGCGGCGCCGATCGTGACACCGGCCGCCAGCGCGAACGTCGTCACCAGAGCGAAGCGTGAGACTTTCATATCGATCTCCTCACCGGGCCCGCGCGGACCGCCTGCCTAACTACCTACTACCTAGAACGTCACGCCCGCCGTGATGCCGAACGTGCGCGGGCGGCCGCTCTCCCCCACGAACCCCGACGGCGCGAGCTGGCCGAAGGCGAACGCCACCGGAATGTACCGGGTGTCGAACGCATTGCGGATCCAGGCCTCGGCAAACACCAGCCGACCGCGGGCCCCGGCACGAAAATTTGTCAGGGAGTACGCCTCCTGCCCCGCCAGGTTGGTATCGTCGTACTTGAACGAGCCGTAGAAGACCGCTTCGCCGTGGCCATACAGCTTCACGGCCGGCGTGAGCGCGCGCGAGAGTTGAGCCCCGATTGTGGTGGTGTAGTCGGGCGTGTTCGGGATGCGCTTGCCCGATACGTCGGCGCCACCCGACGTACTCCCCGCGCCGAACCGGGCACGGGTGTAGCCGACACTAGCGAACAGGTTCACTCCCTCGTGCGCGCGGCCGTTCAGCTCGATCTCGATCCCGCTGCTGCGGGCTTGTCCAACATTCGAGATGTAGAACTGGCCAGGCACCCGGGGGTTGGGAAGATTCAGCTGTAGATCCTGCCAGTCGATTGAGAAAGCGGAGAGGTTGGCGGTGACACGCCGGCCGGCCCAGGCGCTCTTGAGCCCCCCCTCGACGTTCCAGGTGTGCTCTTCATCGTAGGCGTCCTGGCCCGCGGGAGACGCCGGATTGAAACCGCCGGCCTTGAACCCGCCGGTGACCGAGAGGTAGGCCATGGCGTCGGGCTGCACGCGGTAGGAGAAAGCGACCTGCGGCGACACGTTCGAGAAGGTCTTCTCGGCGGTCACGTTCACCGGCGCGGCGATGGGGATCGGCGCGACGAAGAAGGTGGCCAGCTCGGCCTGGCGGTTCTCCCGGTCGAACCGCGCGCCGAGCGTCATCTCGGCCTTGTCGTTGAAGGCGACCATGCCGCTGGCGTAGATGCCGATGCCGGTGTCGTTGAGCGCAGCGTCGGGCGAGTGCTGCGCCACGGAAAACGGCAGGAACGGCGACAGCACGAACGGCGCGAAGTTGTTCACCGCCGACTGGTCGTAGTCCTGCGTGAACAGGAAGACCCCGGCCTGCCACTTGAGCGACGCCGCGCCGCCGAGCGTCACGCCGCCGCCGGGACTCGAGGCCAGCCGCACCTCCTGCGTGAACTGCAGGTCCTGCTCGGCGTTGCTACGGGTGATGAGCGGCAGCGGCGAGTAATCCAGGTCCGTCAGGTCGTCGGTTTTCCAGCGGACGATGCCGGTGGTGGACGAGAAGTTGACCCTTCGGCCGGCGTGGCGCGCCAGGAACGTGGTGGCATTGACGTCGCGGTTGGTGTGGCCTTCCACGTCGCGCGAGGTGTGGAACGGATTCGCGCGCAGGGCCGCCAGGTCGTTGAGGGCGTAGTCGCCGTCGCGGGCGCGCTCACCGGTGTAGATCAGGCGGGCCTCCCAGTTCGCGGTCGGGGTGAGGAGCAGCTGCGCCTTGCCGAACGTCGCGTCGCGGGAATCGAGGTCGTGGCCGGTGATGTCGTTGGTCGTAAAGCCCTCGCGACGCGCGTGCCCGATCGCCAGGCCGATCGCGGCGCGCTTGCCGAGGGGTCCCGACGCGTTGGCGCGCAGGTCCACGGCGCCGAAGTTACCGAACGGGACGAGGGCCGAACCGGTCCACCGCGTCAACGACGGCCGTGCGCTGCTGATGTTCACCAGCCCGCCGAGGGTGTTGCGTCCAAACAGCGCGCTCTGCGGCCCGCGGACGAACTCCACCTGTGTCACGTCGAGGAACTCGAGGCTCGACGAATTGGTATTGAGCTGAGGGACGCCGTCGATGGTGGTGGTGACCGCGGGGTTCGCGGGGCTCGAGCCGATGCCCCGGAAGCGCGGGTTGCTCAGCTTCCGGGCGGTGAAGTCGGTGAAATAGGTGTTGGGCGCGTAGATGGCGGCCTCGCCGATCGTCGTCATGCCGCCGTTCCACAGCGCCTCGAGGGGCACCAGGGTCAGGCTGACCGGCAGGTCCTGCGGATCGGCCGGCTCCTTCTGCGCCGTCACGGTGACGGTTGGAACGGTGATCTGCTGTGGCGCCTGGGCCGCGTGCGCAAGGGCAACGGACGGGGTGGCGACGAGGGCGAGGGCGGCGACAAGGCTGTGAACGCGGATGAATCTCGAATGCATGAGGACCATTATGCAACGGACACACGACGGAACCGGCCCGGACGCTCACCCGCCGGTCCCGGCGCGTGTCCCTGCCACTCGCGGGCCGAAGGCGAAACACGCTGCGGTAAGATGGAAAAGAGTGCAGACCATGTTCAAACCACTGACGGTGCTCGTCCCGCTCGTGCTCGTGCTCGGCGTGTTCACGTCCGCACAGGCGCCGCGCCCCGCGACGCCCGGCCAGGCGCCGGGCCCGGCGGGATCCTTCGACGCGGCCAAGGGCCGTCGAGTCGCACTGGGCGACTGGCCCGAATCGCGCGGCCCTCAGCGCGACGGCACGTCCGCCGAGAAGGGGCTGATCGAGAAGTGGGCGCTCAACGGCGACAACTTCCTGTGGCGTGCGCCGTTCGGCGGCCGCTCGGCGCCGGTCGTGATGGGCAACCGCGTCTACGTGCAGAACCCCACTGGTGCCGGCACGTCGCTGCAGGAGCGCGTGATGGCCCTCGACGCGGACTCCGGCAAAGTGGTCTGGGAGTACAAGTTCAACGTCTTCCAGAGCGACGTCCCGCCGCATCGCGTCGGCTGGGCCTCCCCGGCGGCCGATGCCGAAACCGGCAACCTCTACGTGATGGGGGTCGGCGCGACGGTGATCGCGCTCAGCAAGGACGGCAAGCTGCTGTGGGATCGCTCGGTGGGCGAAGAATTCTCCGCCTTCACCACGCATGGCGGCCGCACCACCTCGCCGCTCGTCGACGGCGACCTCGTGATCGTGAGCGCCGCCATTTCGAGCTGGGGCGCGGGCTCGCCGCGGCAGCACCGTTTCGTCGCGCTCGACAAGCGCAGCGGTGACATCATCTGGGTCGCGAGCCCCGGCGGCCGGCCCTACGACACCAACTACGCCGCGCCGCTCATCGCCACCATCAACGGCACCCGGCTGCTCATCAGCGGCAGCGGCGACGGCGGCGTCTATGCCCTGAAGGCGCAGACCGGCGAAAAGGTCTGGGGCTACGTCGCGGCGAAGCGCGCCATCAACACCGGCGTCGCCGTCGCGGGCACCACCGTGATCATTTCCCACGGCGACGAGAATCTCGACGTCAACGAGCTCGGCCTGATCGCGGCGCTGGACGGCTCGCAGGCCGGCGACATCAAGACACTGAAGTGGGCACAGAAGGGCGTCCAGTTCGGGTTCTCCTCCCCCGTCATCGACGGCAAGCGCGTCTACCAGATCGAGAACGGCTCCCGCCTGAAGGCCTACGACATCGAGAGCGGCACGCCGCTCTGGACGCAGACGCTCGGCACCGCGCAGAAGGCGCCGCTGGTGTTCGCCGACGGCAAGCTCTACGTCGGTAGCGAAAGCGGCAAGTTCTTCATCGTCCGTCCCGGTGCCGACCGCGCCGAGGTGCTGAGCGAAGTCGAACTGCCGGTGAGCAAGGACGACAACGCCGGGCAGTCCGCGGGACTGCCGGAGCCGGTGTTCGCCGGCGCCGCGGTCTCGCGCGGCCGGATCTTCTTTGTCTCCACCGGCGGGGTCTACGCGCTCGGCCCGAAGACGGCCAAGGCCGTCACCGGCACGGCGGTTGACGAGCCCGCGGTGAAGGGCGAAGGCGCGCCCGCCTGGGTACAGGTCTCGCCCACCGAGATGGCACTGACGCCCGGACGGCCGGTCAAGCTGCGGGTGAAGCTGTTCGACGCCAAAGGACGCTTCCTCCGGGACGAGCCCGCCGCCACCTGGACGCTGACCGGATTGAAGGGAGCGGTTGCCGCCGACGGCACCTTCACCCCTGACGCCGCCACCCCCGAACAAGCCGGCCTGATCAAAGCCACCGTCGGCGCGATCGCCGGCGACGCCCGCGCGCGGGTCACCCGTCCGCTGCCGTGGACCGAGACGTTTGATGGATTCGCGGACGGCGCCGTGCCGCCGGGATGGATTTCGGTGACGACGGGGCGCATGGCCGTGGGCACGCTGGAAGGCCAGAAAGTGCTGGTCAAGGCGCCGGATGAAACGATCTTCAAGCGCTTCCGCGCGTTCATCGGCCCCGTCGAGATGTCGAACTACACCGTCGAAGCCGACGTCCGCGGGACGACGAGGCGCCGGCAGATGGCGAACCTGGGCGTCACGGCGCAGCGCTACTCGCTGGTGATTTACGGCAACACACAGCAGATCAAGATCGAGCCCTGGGAGCCCGAGACCCACCGCTCCGCCGTCGCGCCGTTCGAGTGGAAAGCCGACACCTGGTATCACCTGAAGCTGCGCGTCGAGAACATGCCCGACGGCAAGGTCCGCGCGCGCGGCAAAGCGTGGCCGACCGGCCAGCCCGAGCCCGACGCGTGGACGATCGAGAAGATGGATTCGATCGGCAACCATAAGGGCGCGCCGGGCTTCTTCGTCGACGCGGAATTCGGCGCCTACGTGGACAACGTCAAAGTGACTGCAAATCAACCATGAAGAAGATCTATCTCCCGCTCGCCGTCGTCCTCATCGCCGTTGGCGTGTTCCGCTTGACGGCTGAAGGGATGGCCAGCGACCCTGGCACCGGCGACTGGCCGATGTGGGGTGGCACGGCCGACCGGAACATGGTCTCCACCATGAAGGGGCTGCCGCTCGACTGGGACGTCAAGACCAAGAAGAACGTGAAGTGGGTGGCGGACCTCGGTTCGCAGACCTACGGCAACCCCGTGGTCGCCGGCGGCATGGTCTTCGTCGGCACCAACAACGAGGGGGTGCGCGATCCCAAGCAGCCCGGCGATCGTGGCGTGCTGATGGCGTTCAAGGAGGACACCGGCGAGTTCCTCTGGCAGCAGACCCACGAGAAGCTCGCCTCCGGCCGCGCCAACGACTGGCCCTACCAGGGCATCGCGGCCTCCCCGCTCGTCGAGGGCAACAAGCTTTATTACACGAGCAACCGCGGCGTGGTGTGGTGCATCGACATCAAGGGCTTCAGCGACGGCAACGCGGGGCCGATCACCAACGAGAAACTCTCGGGCCCGCACGACGCCGACGTGATCTGGTCGTTCGACATGATGGAGCAGGTCGGCTCCTACCCGCACAACCTGTCGAACTCCTCGCCGGTGTCGTTCGGCAAGCTGATCTTCGTCAGCACGTCGAACGGCCAGGACGAGAGCCACGTCAACGTGCCGTCACCGAAGGCCCCCTCGATCATCGCCATCGACAAAGTGACCGGCGAGCTCGCCTGGGAAGACAACTCGGTCGGCGACCGCATCCTGCACGGCCAGTGGTCCACCCCGTCGGTCGGCAAGATCGGCGGCGTCGATCAGGTCATCAGCGCGCAGGGCGACGGCTGGGTGCGCAGTTACGAAGTCCTCACCGGCAAGAAGCTCTGGGAGTTCGACACCAATCCGAAGGATTCGGTCTGGCCGAAGACCCGCAACGAGGTGATCGGCACGCCGGTCGTCTACGAGGACAAGGTCTATATCGCCAACGGGCAGGACCCCGAGCACGGCGAAGGCATCGGCCACATGTACGCGATCGACGCCACCAAACGCGGCGACATCACCCAGAGCGGGCTGGTCTGGCACTTCGACAAGATCCGCCGCTCGGTCTCGACGCCGTCGATCGTTGACGGGCTGGTCTACATCTCCGATTTCAGCGGGTTCCTGCACTGCCTCGACGCCAAGACCGGGCAGGTCTACTGGACGCACGACGTCTTCGCCGCGGTCTGGGGTTCGACCATGGTGGTGGACGGACGGGTCTACCTCGGCGACGAAGACGGCGACATCGTCGTCCTCCAGGCCGGCAAGACGAAAAAAGTGCTGGCCGAGATGAACATGGGGAGTGCCGTGTATGCCACGGTCGTCCCCGCCCACGGCCGCATCATCCTGAACAACCGCAACCAGCTGTTCTCGCTGTCGATTGATGGAAAGTAGCGCCAACACCGGCCTACGGCGGCGTCACGTAGGTCTCAAAGGCACGACGATCACGAAGGTGCTTTGTGTCCTTGGTGTCTTAGTGACCTTGGTGGTGCCGCCGGCGGCGCGTCAGGTCGCGCCATCGACGGCTGGCTGGCCGCAGTTCCGCGGCGACGCGCGGCTGAGCGGCATCGGCACCGCAGTGCCCGCGGCGCTGTCGCTCAAGTGGACCTACGAGGCCGGCGAGGCGATCGAGTCGTCGGCGGCGATTGCGGACGGGGTCGCCTATATCGGCGCGGGCAACGGCGACCTCCTCGCGCTCGATCTCGAGACCGGCAAGCTGCGGTGGAAATACTCGACGCCGAACCTGTTCGGCGAATCGTCGCCGGCGGTCGGCGGCGGGCTCGTCTACATCGGCGACCTGTCGGGCGTCCTGCACGCCGTCCACGCCAAGGACGGCTCGAAGGCCTGGACCTTCACGACCGGCAGCGAACTGAAATCGTCGCCCGTCATCGCCGGGGAACGCGTCCTGATCGGTTCCTACGATACGCATCTCTATTCACTGGATCGCCGCACCGGCAAGCTGGCGTGGAAGCTGAAGACCGAGGGCCAGGTGCACGCCACCCCCGCGGTGGTCAACGGGGTGATTTATTTCGGCGGCTGCGACGAGCAGTTCCGCGCCGTGCGCGCCAGCGACGGCCGCGTGCTGTTCCAGGTCAGGCTCGACGCCAATACGGGCTCGTCGGCGGTGATTGACGGCACCCGGGCGTATCTCGGCACGTTCAACAACGAGGTCGTGGCGATCGATCTGGCGGCGAAGAAGATCGCGTGGCGCTACAAGGACAGCGAGCGCGAGTTCCCCTACTACTCGTCTCCGGCGCTCGCCGGCGGCCGCGTCATCATCGGCGGCCGCGACAAGGCCATCCACGCCATCGACGCCGCGACCGGAAAGCCGGCGTGGAAAGTCGTGACCCGCGCGCGGGTGGACTCGTCGGCGGCGGTATCGGGTGGCCGCGTGTTCATCGGTTCGAGCGACGGCAAACTGTATGTGCTCGACTCGCGGAGCGGCGCGAAGCGCTGGGAATACGAGATCGGCGACGCCCTGACTTCCTCCCCCGCCATCGCGGCCGGGCGGATCGTGATCGGCGCTCAGGACGGCCGCGTCTACTGCTTCGGCTGATACGAACCCTCGTCTCAACCCAACAACTTCCTGGAACCACCAGGACCCGACCGTCCCTGAATGAGGCTGATCTCAGAGTAGAATCGGCAACACTTTATGACCGCCACCATCAGCGCTAATCCGCAAGCGAGGGGCCGTATGACGTGGGTACTGTTCGTGGCCGGGGCCGTCCTGTCGTGGGGCGTCTACGGCGTGCTGCTGCACAAGGGGGGGGTCGAGCTCGGCAACCCACTCAAGGCGATGCTCTGCGTGGGCGTCGCCTATTTCCTGATTGGCGTGCTCGTGCCGGTCGGGGCGCTGTCGGCGCAGGGCGGCCTGTCGACGTTCAACAGCGGCGGCGTCATGACGGCGACCATCGCCGGCGCGCTGGGCGCGATCGGCGCGGCGTGCATCATCTACGCCTTCAAGTTCGGCGGCCTGCCGCTCTACGTGATGCCCCTGGTCTTCGGCGGCGCTCCCATCGTCAACGTCTTCTTCTCGATGCTGCTGCATCCGCCCAAGAACCCGGTGAACCCGATGCTCTACCTCGGCCTGGTGTTCGCGGCGATGGGCGCGGCGATGGTGCTCTACTTCCGCCCGACCTCATGAGCCCGCGCGCCGCTGCCGTCGGCCTCGTCTGTCTGCCTGGCAGCGGCCCCGGTGTCGGCCCAGTGGCCGCAGTGGCGCGGGCCTGGCGGCCAGGGCAGACTACAGGATCCTGATTATGAAATTGCTCATCGTGCTCGCTGCCTCGCTCGCGCTCGCCCAGGCTCCGCCGCTGACGAAAGCGGAGCAGTTTCAGGATGCGGCCCGCAAGGGAGACGCCGTGGCCGTCAGGAAGCTGCTCGACGAAGGAGTCGACGTCAACACCAAGTTCCGCTACAACGCGACGGCGCTGTTCTACGCCTGCGACCACGGCCACCTGGAGGTCGTGAAAGTCCTGCTGGAGCGCGGCGCGGACATGAGCGTCACGGACACGTTCTACGGCTTCACGCCGCTGGCGCTGGCCACCGGACCGGCGCAGAAGAAGAAGCCGGAGCACGCCGACATCGCGAAGCTCCTGATCCAGAAGGGCTCGCCGGGCAAGGACACCGCCTTGACCGGCGCGGTCCAGTCGGGCGACGCCTCTCTGGCGAAAGTCATTCTCGACAGCGGCGGCCTTGCGGCCAGCTCGCTGTCGGACGCGCTCGAAACGGCGAAATCGGCGAGCAAGGCCGAGATGGTGACGATGCTCGAAGCGGCGGGGGCCAAGCCATACGAAGACTTCAAGATCGATCCGGCGCTGCTCGCGAAGTTCCCGGGTTCGTATAAGGGGACGAGCGGCAACGACATCACCGTCGTGGCGGCCGGCGCGCGCCTCACGATTGGCCAGGCGGCCGCCCCGCCGGCGCAACGGCTCACGCTCGTCGCCACCGGCGACAAGGCCTTCAAGGCCATCGGCTTCCCCACCACCGTGACGTTCCAGGTGGAGGGCGACAAGGTCGCCAGCTTCACACTGACCCAGGGCTCGAATCCCGGCGCCGTGTTCACTCGCGTGGAGGGGAAATAGTCATGCGCCGTTTCGCACTCGTCGCCGCCGCGGCCTGCATCGCCGCCGGCACCTCGCTCTCGGCGCAGAACTGGCCGTCGTTCCGCGGCGTCAACGCGTCCGGCACCTCCGACGGCAAGCCGACCGCGGTGAAATGGAATGCCACCACCGGCGAGAACGTGGCCTGGAAGACCCCGGTGGACGGCGTGGCCGTCTCGAGCCCGATCGTCTGGGGTAACCGGGTGTTCGTCTCGACCGCGATCAGCAGCGACCCCAAGCAGGGGATCCGGACTGGCCAGTACGGCGACGTCGAGCCGGTGGCCGACACCTCGAAGCACTCGTGGCACCTGGTCGCCCTCGACAAGACCACCGGCAAGGTCGTCTGGGACACGATCGCGTTCGAAGGCGTCCCGAAAACCAAGCGGCATCCGAAATCGAGCCAGGCGTCCGCCACTCCGGTGACCGACGGCACGCACGTCATCGTCTCGTTCGGCTCCGAGGGACTCTACGCCTACGACTTCGAGGGCAAGCTGGCGTGGAAGAAGGACCTCGGCGTCCTCAACTCCGGATGGTTCTTCGATCCCGACTACGAGTGGGGCATCGGCAGCTCGCCGATCATCTACAAGAACATGGTGATCGTCCAGTGCGACATCCAGCGCGGTTCCTTTCTCGCCGCGTTCGATACCGCGACGGGCAAGGAAGTATGGCGCACCGGCCGCGAAGAGATCCCGTCGTGGTCGACGCCGACGATTTTCGAGGCGAATGGCAGGGCGGAACTCGTCACGCAGGCGACCACCTTTACACGGGGCTACGACCCGATGACCGGCAAGGAGCTGTGGAAGTATTCGGGCAACTCCGAGATTGCGATCCCGACCCCCATCATCGGTCCGGGCTTCGTCCTCATCACCAACGGCTATCGCGGGGTGCAGCCGATCGTCGCCGTCAAGCCCGGGGCGACGGGCGACATCACGCTGAAGGCGCCCGACACGAAGAGCGAGCACATCGCCTGGAGCGCCACGCGCGGCGGTCCGTATATCCCGACCCCGGTGATCTACGGCGATCAGCTCTACATCCTGCAGGGCAACGGCGTGCTCGCCGCCTACAAGGTGGCAACGGGCGAACGGGTCTACCAGGAGCGTCTCGGAGGCACCGGCGGCTCCTTCAGCGCCTCACCCGTGGCCGCGGACGGCAAGCTGTACCTCTCGAGCGAAGACGGCGACGTCTTCGTCGTCAAGGCGGGGCCGGTTTTCGAGTTGCTGTCCAAGAACCCGATTGGCGAGGTGCTGATGGCCACACCCGCCATCTCGGACGGGCTGATCATCTTTCGCGGCCTGAAGAACGTCTACGCCATCAAGGCACAGTAGTGGCGAGACGAACGCGCGAAGCGTCGCGGCGCGATCGCCGCGATCAGGGACGCGCGAAGGCATACAGCGA
>JBKJRJ010000156.1:0-3011 GCA_046594705.1 Vicinamibacterales bacterium | reverse complement strand
CTCTGGAAGTTGGTGTGGTTGAACACGTTGAACGCTTCGATGCGCGCCTCGATGCGGCGCTGGGCACCCGGCAGGTTGAACGACTTGTGCAGCCCGAGATCGAGCTGATTGAACGGTGTGCCCCGCGCGGCGTTTCTCGGCGCATTGCCGAAGGGCTGGGTCTGGTCGGTCGGGACGGCGACGGTGTCGCGATTCAAGTAGTTTCCGACTCCGCCGTTTGGCGTCAGCGGATCGCCGGTCAGGTTGGGGCGGTAGGTCGGCCCGCCGCTGACGCTGAACGCCCCTGTGGGCGAATACGACAGGTTGATCGGCACCCCGCTCGCCGAGATGTTGATGCCGACGACGCGCCAGCCGCCGAGCAACCCTTCCATGACCGGATTCATGCTGGAGGCGAATTTCCGGTCCTTGCCGAACGGCAGTTCCCAGACCACGCTGGTGGTGTTGTTGAGCGGCTGGTCGTAGCCCGACACGCCGAAATCACCATCGATGTTGCGGTAGTTGAGGCGGCTGTTGTCGCCGTTCTGGGTTTCGAGGTGCCCCGATGCGTTGTCGCGCGCGCGCGAGTAGGTGAACGAGTTGAGGAGATACAGCCCGCGGGTATACCGCCGCTCCACCTTCACCTGCAGCGCCCGATAGTCGCCCTTGCCGCCGGCGAACGCCGCCTGGATCTCCTGGAAGCCCGCAATTGGCCGCCGCGACTGGAGCGAGCTGGTCTCACCCGCGGCATTGGGCCGCGCCTGGTTGTAGTCGCCGAGCACCATGATGTCGCGGCTGCGGTTGCCGACGTAGCCGACATCCACCAGCAGGTTCCGGAGGATCTCGCGCTGCACCGAGACGTGCCAGCTCGCGACGTTCCCGGTCGGCGTGTCGCGTGGGATGTAGTTGACGCGCACGTTCAGCGGATTGAAGCTGGCGGGCGTGTTGAAGCCCTCGGGATAGCCGGCCTGCGTCGTCCGGAAGCAGGTGCTCGGGTTGGCGTTGCCGACGCACAGCGGTTGGTTGATGGTCTGGTTGATGCTGAGGCCGACCACGTGCGGGCCGTTGAAGGACAGCAGGTTCTCGCCGCCCAGCCTGTTGAAGTGGATGTAGCTGATGCCGTAGCCGCCGCGGACGACGGTCTTGTCGTCCACCGCCCACGCCGCACCGAGACGGGGCGCGAAGTTGTTACGGTCTGGATTGACCAGCGCGCGGTCGTAGATCGACCCGTCCTTGGCCCCGATCAGCCGGTTGGTCGCTGGATCGAAGTTGGTGAGGAAGTTGTCCTTCTCGTACTGCGGCGTGCCGTATTCGTAGCGCAGACCCGCATTCAGCGTCAGCTTGGCGTTGACCCTGATGTCGTCCTGGAGGTAGCCGAAGTGCATGCGCTGGCGCAGGTTGGCGAGGAACGGCGTGATGATCGAATAGGAGCTGCGGAGGCCGAGCATGAAGTCCGCGAGATTGTAGGTCGCGGGATCGGCCGTCGCCCCGGCCGGCCGGGTGAACTGGTTCGCATAGGCGTCGCGCCCGTACTTCGGGTTGAAGTCGTCGATCTGCGTGTTGATCGCCTGGTATTCGTAGCCGGTCTTGAAGCTCTGGCGGCCCATGATCCAGGAATAGTTGATGCGCGGATTGAAGACGGACGGATCCTGGAACTGCGGATTACTGTCCTGGCGACCCCAGGCGGTCCACCCGGTCACCTGCTGGGCGGTCAGACCGCCGGCAAATCGCGGATCGGTCGGGAGTCCGGGGATCCCATAGAGCTCGAGCATGCCCGGCCCGCCGACGCCGGGGGGTGACTTACCGGCCTCGGTGCGCGACCAGCCGAGGCGGAACTCGACGAGCGACGTCGGCGTGGGCGAGAAGGTGACGCCACCGGCGACCTGATCGTTCAGCACGTGCAGTGAGCTGTTCGACGGGCTGCTGGTTTCTCCGGGAATCGCCGGCGGCTCGAAGTTGTTCGCCTTACGGTGGCTGACCCGCCCGAACGCGGTCATCCGCGAGCTGAACTGGTGGTCGATTTTCACGTCGAACTTGTTGTTGCGATTGCTGCCTTGCGGCAGCGAGTCGAAGTTATTGGCGATGCCGCTGCGGGTTGGCGCGGGCAGCCCCGCCAGCACTTTCTTGGCGAAGGGGGTGATGGCGCTCGACGGAACCACGCCGTCGGCGTAGGTCTCGCCGGTCAGCGGATTAAAAATCACCTTGCCGAGCGCGCCACCGCGCATCGCGACGGTCGGGATGCTCGCGAACGTCGGCACCTTGGTGGTCTGGCGGAACCCTTCGTAGTCGGTGAAGAAGAACGTGCGGTTGCGCAGGATCGGGCCGCCGAATACGAACCCGAACTGGTTGCGGTCGAACTTCGGCTTGCCGCTCGTCGGATGAAAGAAGCCCTCGGCGTTCAGCCTGGTGTTGCGGTTGAACTCCCAACCAGTGCCGTGGAAGACGTTGGTGCCGCTGCGCATCGAGGCGTTGATGACGGCACCGCCGGTACGCCCGTACTCGGCGCTGAAGTTGTTGGTCTGGACCTTGAACTGCTCGACCGCGTCGGGCGAGACCTGCACGACCTGGTTGGAGAAGCCCTGGTTGCTGGTGCCGTAGGAGTTGTTGTCCACGCCATCGAGGATGAAGCTGTTCAAGGCGCTGCGCAGCCCGTTGACGTTGAACGACGCGTCGCGCGACTCGGAGATGGCCGAGCGGCGCACGCCCGGGCTGAGCAGCGCCAGGTCGGCGTAGTTGCGGCCGTTCAGCGGCAGGTTGACGATCTGCTCTTTGGCGATGATCTGCCCGCGCTCGCTCGAATCGGTCTCGAGCAGCGGAGAGGCGCCGGTCACGTCCACGGTCTCGCCGATGTTGCCGACCGCCAGCGCGAGATCGACGCGCTGCCGCGCGTTGACGCTGACCGCCACGTTCTTGACTTCGGCCGCCGAGAAGCCCTGCAGCTCGGCGCGGATGGTATAGGTGCCGACACGGACGTTGAGGAACTGGTAACTGCCGTCCGTATCCGTGACGGCGGTCGCGGTGATGCCGGTCTCGGT
>JBKJRJ010000149.1:0-2777 GCA_046594705.1 Vicinamibacterales bacterium | reverse complement strand
CGTCCCCGCTCACCCCTTCGGCTGCGCCTTCCTCCACGAACATGGCGGCGAGCGATTCGATCGGTACCGTGCCGGCATAGCTTCCCGAAGGCCGCGGTTGCCGTCCGTTGAACCACGACACGATCTGGGCGGCGCTCAGCCGCGACGCCGCCATGATCGGCACCGCGGTCGTTGCCCCAGACGGGGACGTGGGACTGGTCGAGCGGCTACCGCAGCCCGGCGTGAAGACAGCCACGGCCACGAGGGCGAGCGGTGCGATTCGTCGCAGAACGGGGACCATGGACCGCGTCGATCTTGGCCGATAATCGACTGCGACTTCAACTGCGCATCTGCACTGGCTGGTGCGGCGGCCGGAAAGCCGTGTCATGGACGGGGCGCCAGGCGTTACCGGCGGCGTACGAACGCCGGCCGTTCGACGTAGGCCCGAACAATACACGGTCTGAATGTCGTGAGTTTTCGCGCGAGCGTGTGGGCGAATTCTGACGGGTGTAGTATCTCCCCAAGCCATGAATCGCCTGAAGCCCTTGGTCGCGGTCTGTGCCGGTGGCGCGCTGCTCACTGGCGCAGTTCTGCTGCGCGCGGAGCCGGAAGCAGCGACGCAGCCGGCCCCTCGGATCGACTTCGCGCGCGACATCGCACCGATCTTCAAGCAGCATTGCTACGAATGCCACGGTCCGACCAAGTCGCGCGCCCACCTGCGGCTGGACGCGCCGAATCTCATTCACCAAGGCGGCGATTCGGGATCGATCATCGCACCGGGAAACAGCAGCGAGAGCCTGCTCATCCAGCGCGTGCTGGGGCTCGGAAGTGAAGACCGGATGCCGAAGGACGGCGATCCCCTGCCGGCGCCGGCGATCGCATTGCTCCGCGCGTGGATCGATCAGGGCGCGCCGATGCCCGCGGCACCTGCGACGACAGCGGCCGCCGCACCGCAATCCTCCGCAGCCACGCACTGGGCCTACGTCCGGCCGCAACGGCCCGACCTGCCGCCGGTGGTCAATACCGGATGGGAGCACAATCCGATTGACCGCTTCGTTCTCGCGCGTCTGGAGCGCGAGCGCCTCTCGCCGTCCCCGGAAGCGGCGAAGTCCACGCTGCTGCGGCGGGTCACGCTGGATCTCACGGGTCTGCCGCCAACCCCGGCCGAGATCGATGCCTTCCTGTCCGATACGTCGCCCGACGCCTACGACAAGATCGTCGACCGGCTGCTCGCATCGCCGCACTACGGCGAGCGCTGGGCCCGGCCGTGGCTGGATCTCGCCCGCTACGCCGACACCAACGGTTACGAGAAGGACAACCGCCGGGCGATGTGGCGGTACCGGGACTGGGTCATCGACGCGCTGAATCGCGACCTGCCCTTCGACCAGTTCACCATCGATCAGATCGCCGGCGACATGCTGCCCGATGCCACGATCGAGCAGAAGATCGCGAGCGGCTTCCATCGCAATGCGATGACCAATGAGGAGGGCGGCGTCGATCCTGACGAATCCATGTACGAGGTGCTGGTGGATCGCACGAACACAACCGCCGCGGTCTGGCTGGGGACCACGCTGGCGTGCGCGCAGTGCCACAACCACAAGTACGATCCCTTCACGCAGAAGGACTACTTCCGGTTCCTCGCGTTTCTGGCCAACTCGGACTATGCCAGCCGCACCTCTACCGACGGGACGCGATTCACTGAGGCCAGGCTGGATCTGGGGACGCCAGATGACGAGAAGACCCGTCAGCGACTGCAGGCGGAAGTGGACCGACTCGACCAGGAGCTGAAAGCGGTCACGCCCGCGGTGCGTGTGGCGCAGAACCAGTGGGTGCTGTCGATGCGGGCGGCCCGGTCAGCCTGGACGGTCCTGGCGCCCGCCGAGATTCGCGCAACGGACGGCGTCGTCCTGAAGACCCTCCCTGACGACTCGGTGCTCGCGTCAGGCACCAACGCCCCGAGCACCTCCTATACCGTCACCGGCGACACGACGCTGCAGCGGATCACCGGGCTGCGCCTCGAAGCGCTGCCGGATCCGTCGCTCCCGAGGGGCGGTCCCGGACGCGACCCGTACGGGCACTTCCGCGTGACGGGTATCGAAGTCGAGATTGCGCCGGCGGCCGCCGGGAGTGATCGACAGCAGATCGTCTCGTTCAGGACCATCAAGGTGGACGACTCAGCGTACGCGTTCGCACCGGCGGAGTTGCTGTCAGCGGGCACAGGACCCCAGGATCGCAAACGCGGATCGTGGGGAATCAACGCGATGCGCGACACGGCACGTCTTCCGCGACAGGCTGTCCTCGCGGCGCAGGCACCCTTCGGTTTTCCGGGCGGCACGCGCATCACCGTGCGGATTCATCACCTCGACGGCACGATCGGTCAGGGCATCGGGCGTCTGCGCCTGTCGGTGACCACCGCTGCGGATCCGCTTTCGGGAGCCGAGATCCCCGCCCGCCTTCGGCCCGTCCTGGCTCTGCCGGCCGCCCAGCGGAGCTCGGAGCAGGCCGGCGACCTCGCCGCGTTCTTCAGGTCGACCTCGCCGCGGCGCAAGCCGGCGCGCGACGCGCTCGCCGCCGCCCGAACAGCGCTCAGCGATCTTCAGATCCCTTCGACCCTGGTGATGAAGGAACGGCCCTCGTTCGAGCGGCCGTCGTACGAATTGCGTGTGCGCGGAGGCTTTACGGCCAAGGGCCCGCGCGTTTACGCCGCCGCGCCGGAGGCGCTGCACCCGATGCGCGACGATCAGCCCGTCAACCGGCTGGGGCTCGCCCGCTGGCTGGTTGACGAACGCAACCCGCTG
>JBKJRJ010000475.1:0-2961 GCA_046594705.1 Vicinamibacterales bacterium | reverse complement strand
CATCATCGGCATGCACGACAGCGCCTGGACGGGGGAATACTATTTCCTCGATCAGCCGGTCCATCGCCTCGGCGCGAAGGAGCGGGCCAAGCTGCACAAGCAGTACATCGGCTTCGTGTTCCAGAGCTATCACCTGCTCGACCATCTCACGGTCTACGAGAACCTCGACATTCCGCTGTCGTACCGCGACATCAAGAAGTCGGATCGCGAGAGCATGGTGTGCGACATCCTCGACAAGTTCGCGATCGTGGGGAAGAAGGACCTGTATCCGAACCAGCTCTCGGGCGGCCAGCAGCAACTCGTCGCGGTGGCGCGCGCCGTCATCTCCAACCCCACGGTGATCCTGGCAGACGAACCGACGGGCAACCTGCACACCAGCCAGGGCAAGGAGATCATGGAGCTGTTCAAGAAATTGAACGCGGGGGGCACCACCATCATCCAGGTCACGCACTCGGAGACCAACGCCAGTTACGGCAGCCGCGTCATCAACCTGCGCGACGGCTGGATCGTCGACGAGTAAGACGAGACGGGGCAGAAGGCAGAAGGCAGAAGGCAGAAGGCAGAAGGCAGAAGGTAGAAGGTAGAAGGTAGAAGGTAGAAGGTAGAAGGTAGAAGGTAAACAGATGTCCGGAACGCAATAAGGGCCGGCCACGCGAGTGCGTGCCGGCCCTTGGCATTCCAGCTCGGCCTTCGGCTCTGCCTTCTACCTTCTACCTTCTGCCTTCCCTACCAGCGGGGTTCGCGCTTGCCGCCACCGCCGCCGTAGTCGCCACCGCCGCCACCGCCGCCGCCACGGTAACCACCGCCGCCGCCACCGCCGCCACGGCCTCGTCCGCCACCACCCCCGCCACCGAAGCCGCCCTCCGGTTTCGGCCGGGCTTCGTTCACCACGAGCGCGCGTCCATCCATCTGCTGCTCATGAAACTGGGTGATCGCCTTCGCCGCGTCCTCGTCATTCACCATTTCGACGAATGCGAAGCCGCGGGCCCGGCCGGTCGCCATGTCCCGCATCACCCGGACGTTATCCACCTGGCCGGCTTGGCCGAACAGCTGCGTGAGCTGATCTTCCGTAGCCGAATAGGGGAGGTTTCCGACGTAAAGTCTCCTGCCCATGCTGTCACTTACTCCTGGCTGAACGCGCGGCTCTATTGCGGGGACGCGCCGCCGCGCGCGACGGGTCTCCACCCCCAATGTAGCAGGATATGTGCCGTGGGCATTACAGTGAAGTCATGTCACGTGTCCGCCTCCCGGCTGGGCCCCTCCTGGCCCTGGTCGTCCTGCTGACCTGGTTTCAGGGCTGTACAGCTGAGCCGGTCCGCCGCTATCCTTTGCGTGGACAGATTCTGGCGGTCGGCGCCAGGGAGGGGGCAGGGGCCCGGCGCCAGGTCACGGTGAAGCACGAGGACATCCCCAATTTCATGCCCGCGATGACCATGCCGTACTACGTCAGGGACGCCGACGCGCTTGACGCGTTCGCCGCGGGCGATCTGTTCACGGCGACCCTGGTGCTCGACGGCAGCGCCATGGACCTCAGGGAGCTCAAGAAGACCGGCCACGCGGCTCTGCCGGCCGACGCGCGGCCGGTCAGGATCATGGACGTCATGGCCGCCGGGGACGCAGTGCCGGACGACCCCCTGGTGGACCAGACCGGCGCCGCGCGGACGCTGGGGGATTGGCGGGGCCGCGCGCTCGCCGTCACGTTCGTGTACACGCGATGTCCGCTGCCGGACTTCTGCCCGCTGCTGGATCGCCGGTTCGCCGAGCTCCAGCGGGCGATTGCGGCCGATCCCACACTGCGGGAGCGGGCGCACCTGGTGTCAGTCAGCTTCGACCCGGCCCACGATACGCCGGCGGTGATCCGGTCCCACGCGGAGGCGCGCGGGGCGGACCCACGGCTCTGGAGCTACCTGACGGGTACGCCCGCCGCCATCGATCACTTCACGTCGCGCTTCGGGGTCTCCCCCATCGTCGGTCTCGACGCCGCGCAGACGATCACCCACAACCTGCGGACCGCCGTGGTCGATCGCCGCGGCCGCCTGGTGACCATTCACTCCGGCACCGAATGGACCGTGGACACCCTGCTCGCCGACCTGCGCAAGGCCAGTGGCGGATAGCGCGGTGCCTCCCACGCTCGAGGCCTTCACGCCCGCAGAGCGGCGCGTGATCCGCCAGTGCCGCACCCCGGGCGCGGTGCAGCGATATCTCAACGGATTGCCGTACAACAGCGAGCCGCCGCCCGGCGGCGCCACGTTGCGAAGCTTCCGCGGCGTGGTGCGTGACGGGACGGCGCACTGCATGGAGGCGGCGCTCGCCGCGGCGGTGATCCTCGAGCAGCACGGGTTCCCGCCCCTCATTCTCAGCTTCGAATCGATCGATGAACTCGATCACGTGCTGTTCGTCTACCGCCGCCACGGGCGGTGGGGCGCGATCGGCCGCTCGCGCGATCCCGGCCTGCACGGGCGGAAAGCCGTGTTCCGCACGCCGCGGGCTCTGGCGCTCAGTTACGTCGAGCCCTATGTCGACTACGACGGCCGGATCACCGGCTACACGGTCGTCAATCTCGCGACGCTGCTGGGGAGGTACGACTGGCGCCTGTCGGACCAGAGCGTGTGGAAGGCCGAGCGCGTGCTGCTCGAGGCGCCGCACCGGCCGATCGCGTCAGCCGACGCGCGAATCGATCGGCTGCGGCGGAACTACGTCGCGTTCCGCGCGCAGCATGGCGGGCGCAAGCCGCTCTATTACCGCGACCGCCACAGGTGGTCCGAGCTGCCGAAAGGCCACTGGTAAGGACCACAGTCCTAGTCCAGATCAAAATCTCTCGTGGGCTTGGTGATCGGTTCCTCTCGCGCCTGCTCGAGGGCCTCCTCGAAGCGCTTGGAGAGCGCGGCGCCGCGGGTGCGTTCCTCGTGCACCGACTTCTGGAAGAGCGCTTCACGCCGCGCCGCCTGGTCGGCGAGGATG
>JBKJRJ010000450.1:0-2698 GCA_046594705.1 Vicinamibacterales bacterium | reverse complement strand
CCAGCCCCGCCTCGGACGCCTCGGCAGTGATGAGGCGAGCAGTCAGGGTATCGAGGTGGTCGTGCGCGTCTTTGAGCTGTTGGTTCAACAGCCGGATGTCAACGCCGGAGCAAAATTGCATCGGCGGCCCGGAGTGATAATGCATCAGTCTTGAACGCAAGAAGGCCCCCGCGCGCGGGGGCCTTCTTGCGTTCAGGCGTCTTTCTTATGTGGCGTCGTTTGTCGGGCTTTCGGCCTTGGCTCGGCGCGCACGCCGCTTGGAGTGGTTGAGCCGGTAGCTCTCGCCGTTCATTTCCAGGATGTGGACGTGGTGCGTCAGCCGGTCGAGCAGCGCGCCGGTCAGGCGCTCGGAGCCGAACACCGACGTCCATTCGTCGAACGGCAGGTTGCTGGTCACGATCGTCGAGCCGCGCTCGTACCTTTGCGAGAACACCTCGAACAGCAGTTCGGCGCCGGTCTGCGACAGCGGCACGTAGCCCAGTTCATCGATGATCAGCAGCTTGTGGCTGGCCAGTTGGCGTTGAAGGCGCAGCAGCCGCTTCTCGTCCCGGGCCTCGATCAACTCGTGCACCATGGCAGCGGCGTTGACGAAGCCGACCGACAGGCCCTTTTGGCAGGCGGCGAGCCCCAGCCCCAATCCGATATGGCTCTTGCCGGTGCCGGAGTTGCCGACCGCGATGATGTTCTCCCGGCGATCGACGTACTCCGACCGCGCCAGTTCCATCACCAGTGCCTTGTTGAGATCCGGGAACGCGGCGAAGTCGAAGCTGTCCAGGCTCTTCACGGTCGGGAACTTGGCCGCCTTGATGCGGCGATCGACCATGCGCCGTTCGCGTTCGATGACCTCGGCCTCGGCAAGCCGCAGCAGGTAGCGGGGATAGTCGACGCCTTCTGCGGCGCACTGGCCGGCGATCTTGTCGTACTCACGCAGGAACGTCGGCAGCTTCAGCGCCTTGAGGTGATGGGCCAGCAGAACTTGCGGGGTGTCGCTCATGACGCCGCTCCGACCAGAAGCTCCATGTAGGTGCGGGCCGACGTCGTTGCGACGATTGCCTTCGGCAGATACGGGTAAACTGCCATGTCGAGCCGTGGCGGTCGCCGCTCGATCCGGCACAGCACCAGATGCTTCACGGCATCGACGCCGATGGCGCCACGCTGGATGGCGTCGCGCACGGCGGCAGCGACATCTTCGATGGCGAACGTCTCCATCAGGCGCAGGACCTGGACGAACTCGCGTTTGCCGTGTCTGCCCATGCGCGCCTCCAGCAGGCGGCGCAGCGTGGCGAACTCGTCCGGCAGCTTCCAATCCGCCAAGGGGGCTGCCTGGTCAAGCGCGTTGATCTTGCGCTCGATCAGCGCCAGGTAATGCAGCGGGTTGAACACGAAGTCCTCGCGCTCGTAGGAGCGTGGGTGGCGGGCAATGATCTCGGTCCCACACGAGATCACCACCTCATGCACATAGCCGCGCACGAACACTTGCGCGTGCCCGTAGGCGGTCGGTACCGAGTAGTCGTTGAGCCGGTAGCGGACCAGCGACAGCGACGATACCCGCGCGCTCACCTTCTCACAGGCGTCGTAGGGTGGCGGCAGCGGCCGCTGCAGCGCCACCAGATCGCGTTCCAACCGCTCGCCGATGGTCTCCTTGTGCCCGCGCAGGCGTTCTTCCATGCGCTTGGCGCAGCAGGCAGCCAGATGAGCGTTCAACGCCGCGAAGTCCGGGAACACCGGGACCGGAACCATGAAGTTGCGTCGCGCAAAGCCGACGAGCCCTTCCACTTTACCCTTATCGTTGCCCTTGGCCGGTCGGCCGAAGCGATCCCGGAACAGGTAGTGTGATTGCAACTCGCTGAACACGCGAGTACGCTGCCGACGGCCGTCGCCCAGGATCTTGGCCACCGCGATCTTCGTGTTGTCGTACAGGATCGATTGCGGCACGCCGCCGAAGAACGCGAACGCTTTGACATGGCCATCGCAAAACGCTTCCGTGGTCTCGGCCGGATAGGCCACCACGAAGTTGGCGTCCGAATGAGGCAGGTCGAACGCGAAGTAATGAATCTTCTGCTCGACGCCGCCGATCACCGCTAGTGCTTCGCCGAAGTCGGCCTGGGCGTGTCCCGGCGGATGCACCAGCGGCACGAACATCTCGGCCGAGCGATGCTGCCAGCCCGCCACATAGTCCCTGACGATTGTGATGCCGCCGCTGAAGCCATGTTCGTCGCGCAGCCGTTCGAAGATCCGCTTCGATGTGTGTTGCTGCTTCTTCGGCCGGGTTTTGTCGTCGGCCAGGATCTTGTCGATGACCGCGATGAACGGATCGAGCTTCGGACGCATCGGCGGCTTCGAGCGAACGTATCCCGGCGGCACCGAGAACTTCATCATCTTGGCAACCGTCCTCGGATCGATCCCGAACCGGCGCGCCACCTCCCGTTTGCTGAGCCCTTCGATCTGAACTGCGTATCGAACCTGCCCGTATAGATCCACGTGCTTCATCCCCGCCCTCGGCCGAACGCGGCACTCAGGCTTCCAATTGCCGGATTTTTAATCCGGTGCAACCGAACGACTCGGCCGCTTCACTGAGGGACTTTGTCTCCGGTGCTTACACTCAGCCACGACAGCTCCACCAATGCGCTGATCCGTCGGTACCGCCGGCTGCGTTCGGCGGGGTCATGAACACCAGGCTCGAACCCTTCGATCGGGG
>JBKJRJ010000275.1:0-3811 GCA_046594705.1 Vicinamibacterales bacterium | reverse complement strand
CACGACCGGCTTGATCGCGCAACTGACGAGCACGATCCACAGCGCGGCGAACCCCACCTGTGCCCCGAGCGTGGTGGTGGCGATGAGCTCGCCGGACCCGACGATGGCGGAGGCCAGCACGATGCCGGGGCCGATGCGGCGAAGCGCCGCGCCGAATGACGCCGGCGGTGCCTCGACTGCGCCGGGCGAGAGCGCGTAGGGATCCGGCGGGCCGAGCGAAACGGTCGAGATCATCGGCGACTCCTGCGAAGTAACAATGTCAGCGCTCGGCGGGATTTACTACACCATGGCCGCCGCGCCTGAGCTCGAATGGCGACCGATCAGCCGGAAAAACTCGCGCGATGCATCCGGCGGTCTGGCATTTTCCTCGCAGTACATACCACGCCCCCGACAACTCAGCCTTATTTGGTGCCCATGCCCAACCTGCGTCTGCTCCGTACCGTTCGTGCGCTCGCGGCGATCTGTCTGCTCATTCTCCTGTGTGCCGGAGGCCGCGCCGCGGAGGCGCAGGCGCTCGCGCCCCAGGAGCGGCTGTGCGATCCGACGTTCCAGGATTGCCGCGCTGATGTGCTGACCTACATCGAACAGGAGACGGTCGGCATCGACATGGGCTTCTGGTTCATGTCCGACGCGCGGTATTCGAACGCGCTGGTCGCGGCCTGGCAGCGCGGCGTGAAGATCCGCCTGCTGATGGATCCGCGGTGCTCGGAAGCGCACCGTTCGTGCGTCACCCAAAACACCCAGTTGGCGGCGGCCGGCATCCCGATGCGGAAAAGGCTGCCAGGCGGCATCCTGCACTGGAAGGTCGCGATGTTCGCCGGGCAGGGACAGCTGCAGTTCGCGGGCGCGAACTACTCCCCGTTCGAGATGTCGCCGGAGATCCCATTCGTCAACTTCACGGACGAAGTGGTGCATTTCACCAACGATCCGTCGCTCGTCCACAGCTTCATGACGAAGTTCGACGATCTGTGGACCAGCCCGACCGAGTTCGGCGACTTCGCGAACATCACCGCCCCGCTGGTGCGCAGCTACCCGACCTTCCAGATTGACCCCGAACTGAACTTCCCGCCCGACGACAGCTACCGTTCGCGCGCGCTCGCGGCGTATGCCGGCGAGACCCAGAAAATCGACGTCGCGATGTTTCGGATTACCGACCCCAGTCATCCCGACGCGATGATTGCCGCCGTGAACCGCGGCGTTCCGGTCCGGGTCTTCACCGATGAAACGGAGTATCGCAACCCGACGCGGCTGTGGCACTCCTACCACGTCGACCGCATGTACCAGGCGGGCGTGCAGGTGCGGCTTGACGCGCATCTCGGCATCAACCACGAGAAGGCGGTGATTCTCCACGGCACGGGGCTGTCGATCACCGGCTCGTCGAACTGGACTGCTGCGTCGAGCGACAGCCAGCGCGAGCACAACTACTTCACGAGGAAGCCGTGGATCTCGGACTGGCTCAAGGCGCAGTTCGAGCGCAAGTGGAACAACCAGACCGGCTACTCGGAGACCAAGCCGTTCGTGCCGCTGCCGCCGGCCGTGCCGCGCTACGCGGAACCCGCGACCGCCTCGACGGACCTGCCGATCGACGGCGTCGCGCTCAGGTGGGACGGCGGCTACTGGGCGCACAAGTACGACATCTACTTCGGCACGACGCCCAATCCCCCGCTGCTCGAGGCCAGCCGGCACCTCGGTCCGAGCCAGTCGAGCGGCGACTACAAGTCATACGCACTGCCAACGCTCCTGCCCGGCACGACCTACTACTGGAAGATCGTGTCGAAGACGATGGCGCTGACGACCGCCGAGGGCCTGGTGTGGAGCTTCACCACCGCCGGCGTCGCGCCGCCGCCCCCGCCGCCTCCGCCGGCCCCGACCGTGACGCTGGTGCGCGGGCCGTACTTGCAGCAGCCGTCCGAGCGGTCGATGGTCGTGGTCTGGGCCACTCGTGAAGCGGGCGCCGCAGACGTTCGCTACAGCACGGGCGGAGCATGGCTGACCGCGCCGGCCACGAGCCGGCTGGTCGCCAACGCCAACACCGCGATCGGCTACGACTACTTCCAGCACGAGGCACACGTCGCCGGGCTGACGCCGGCAACGTCCTACAGTTACCAGCCGTTCGTTTCCGGCGTGGCGGCGGCCCCGCCGGCCTCCTTCCGGACGGCGCCATCGACGGGTGCTGGAGCCGTGTCGTTCATCGCGTTTGGCGATAGCGGCACGGGCTCGGCCGAGCAGCGGCAGCTCGCCGGCGTGATGGCGCGCGATCAATTCGACCTGGCGCTGCACGTCGGCGACATCGCCTATGGCGGCATCAGCGGAGAAGGCGACGCGACCTACTCGACCTACCAGTCGCTGCTGTTCGACGTCTACCAATGGTTCCCGGCGGTGCCGTTCATTCCGGTCGAGGGCAACCACGACAGCCGCCCATCGAATGGCGACGGCCGGGCCTACCTCGATCTGTTCTCGCTGCCCACCAACGGCGCCAGCGTCGCCCGTCCCGATCACGCCGAGCGGTACTACAGCTTCGACTACGGTCCGGTGCATTTCGTCGCGCTCGACACCGAGTTCGCGTTCCAGGATGCGGCGCGCCGGCCCGAGCAGCTCGCCTGGTTGGAAGCGGACCTGTCGCGAACCCGTCAGCCGTGGACTGTCGCGCTCTATCACCGTTCTCCGTACAGCTCCGGCGGCGAGCACGGGTCAGACCAGGTGGTCCGCGCAACCTTCGGTCCCCTGTTCGAGCGCTACGGCGTCGATCTCGTCCTGACCGGGCACGAACACGCGTACGAGCGGACCGTCCCCATCCGCGCGAGCGCCGTCTCGACCGACCAGGCCGTCCCCTACGTAGTCACCGGCGGCGGTGGCGCTCCGCTGTATCCGACGGCCACCAGTGCCTGGACCGCCTACAGCGCCTCGCGCCACCAGTATGTGAAGGTCGTCGCCGACGGCTGCACGCTGACGCTCGACGCCGTCGGACTCGACGGCGTGGTGTTCGACCGCTCGTCGGTGACGCGGTGCGCAAGCCTACCGCCCCCGCCACCGGCGGGCAACGTCGCGCCCGCCGTCGACCTGGCCAGCCCCGTCGTCGGAGGCACCGCTCCAGCCATCGTCACGCTGTCGGCGACCGCGAGCGATAGCGACGGGACGATCGCGAAGGTGGACTTCTTCGCCGGCGCGGTCCTCGTCGGCACGGCGGCCTCGGCTCCCTACTCGGTCGTGTGGTCGAACGTCGCGGCCGGCAGCTACAGCCTGACCGCCGTCGCCACCGATAATGCCGGCGCCGCCACGACCTCCGCGCCCGTCAGCGTCACGGTGCCGGAGGCGCCACCGCCACCACCCCCGCCGCCACCGGGTGGGCTGCCGTCCGGGTGGACCAGCCTGGACGTGGGTCTGACCGGTGCCGCCGGCAGCACAACGTTCACGACCGGCACGTTCACCGTGACCGGCGCGGGCGCCGATGTCTGGGGAACCGCGGACGCGTTCCACTACGCCTACCGCACCCTCGAGGGGGACGGCTCGATCGCCGCGCGCGTGGCCTCGATCCAGGGCGGCATTGCCAACTGGGTCAAGGCCGGCGTGATGATGCGCGGCTCGCTCTCGCCCGCCTCAGCCCATGGGTTCATGCTCGTCTCGTGGGCCAAGGGCATCGCTTTCCAGCGCCGGCTCGCCGACGGATCGTCCAGCGTGAGCACCGCCGGCGTGCGGTCCACGGCGCCGCGCTGGGTCAAGCTGACGCGCACCGGTAACACGATCGCGGCGTTCGAGTCAGCCGATGGCTTGGCGTGGACGCTGGTGGCGAGCGATACGTTCGTGATGGGTG
>JBKJRJ010000247.1:0-16759 GCA_046594705.1 Vicinamibacterales bacterium | reverse complement strand
AAGCCCTTCACCGCGGTGCCGATGCTTGGCGCAAGCGGCGCGATCGCCGGCGTCATGGGGGCGTATTTCGTCCTCTATCCGCGCTCCCGCGTGCTCGCCCTGATCTTCGTGGTGATCGTGATAGACTTGGTGGAGATTCCGGCGATCTTCTTCCTCGGGTTCTGGTTCCTGCTGCACCTCGCGAGCGGTGTCGGGTCGCTGGGCGTCTCGACTGCGGCAGGAGGCGGCACGGCGTTCTGGGCGCACACCGGGGGCTTCGTCGCCGGTGCCATAGTGGGAGCGGGTCTGCGCAGCCGCGACCGGCGCTGGCAGTAATACCGCTAGCCTAGTCCCCTGGAATCGTGATGCTTGGCGTCAGTCCCGGAGCGCGGCGTTCGGATCGCAAAGCGCGACGAGCGAGCGTATTGGGCATACGTGAGCGAGGAGCCACGCTGCGAGCCGGGGCCCCCGCCGCGCGTTTCTTGCGCGGTGGGGTGGGACGCGGGATGCCCCGCCCGGGAATTAGGCGAGGCATCACGGTTCCAGGTAGGTCTTCTGCTTCCTTCTGATCTCTCGCGACACCGTCGCCAGCGCGATCATGATGCGCTCGAACTCCTGTTGGTACTCGTCGGGCGTCATCAGCTGGCGGCGTGGTTTCAGCTCGTCGGCATCGATCTGAAGCGTCGCCCGCTTCTGCAGCAGCTGCAGCAGTTCCTCGTCCGTCGGCGCGGCGCCGGGGACGTCCGGGTCCAGGTAGACGCGACTCGACGCGGAGCCGTCGGTCCCCTCGCCGCCCGCCTCGCGGCCGACGCCGTCGCCGTTGTCGTCAATCAGCGCCCGCTCGGTGGCGAGCTGGCCGCGCTGCGTGTAGTACCGGCGCGTGCCCATGCTGGCGGCGAAAAACGCCTCCCAGATCGACACACGGCCGTTCTTGTCGAGGTCCGCGGTCCCATCCGTCAGGGCCCTGACGAAGTACTCCGGGAACACCGTGTCGTAGCGCTGCGCCGCCGAATCGGTCGAGGTGACGACAATGCGGCGCGGCCCGGCAAGGCGCTCGAGGAAGGGGAAGCTGGCCGCCGTGGTGTTGACCACGACCAGCTGGCCGGGCAGCGGCTTGAGGAGGGCGGCCCATTCCGCGGACGACAGATCGGGACCCACGAGATTGAATTTCGCGTCGGTGCCGTCAAACGAACCGTGCCCGATCAGCAGCACGAACAGCAGGTCGCCGGACCGCATCTTCGCGCGGATCGCGTCAAGGGATCGGCGCACCGTCGCGGCGGTCGCCGCATGCGCCTCGTCCCCTCCCTCGAACAGCGTCAGGATCTTCGCGTCCTCGAACGCGAGCTTCTCGAGGAGCGCCGTCACCGTCTGCTGCCGCCACTGGCCGTACTGCTCCGCGTACGAGGCTTCGCCGTGCGCGCCCGAGACGATGAGAGCGTAGCGCTCCGACGCCGCGACGGGCACCGCGACGAGCAACAGCGCCAGCGCCAGCAGCCCCGCCTTCGCGGCGTAGGCGCTCTGGCGAGGCACAAATCCCCTCGCGGGCGGAGGCCGGACGGCCCCTCCCCAGCCGCGACGCTGCCTCACGGAACGTCCCGCCAGATCCCGCGCGGGCCCACTGCGGGCGACGGCGGACGGACCAATAGCTAATACCCTCACCGGAGCCCCCACGCCCGCCTGGTGAGCCATTCCGCCGCGAGCAGCCCGGCGAGGATTCCGAACGACCAGCCGGTGTGCCACAGATCGGTGCGCAGCGCGAGCACGGCGCCCGGCGCCGCCGCGTTGAGCCGATCGAGCAGCGCGCGGGTATCCCCGGCCGCGAGGACGGCGCCGCCCGACGCACGCGCGACCCGCTGCAAGGTGTCCTCGTTGAGGCGCGGATCGGTCATCTCCGGATCCACACCTCCGACCAGCATCGTCGCCACCGGCGAGCCGAGGAAGGTGAGCCCCTGGCGCACATCGGCGCTGACGCGATACACGCCGGCCTCGGTCGCGCGCACGGCGGCGCGAAACTGGCCGGCCTGCGACGCGACGGGGCCGGCGTGGACGGTTTCCACGCGACCGGAGGGCGACGTGACCCGCACGTCAACGGTGGCGTCCGCGCGCGGCGCGTAGCCCGCGTCGCGGGCCGCGATCGTCACCATGATGGCATCCCCCGGCGCGGGCGCCGGCGGCACGGTGATCGTGACGGGCTCCGGCGCATGCTGCGAAAGCCAACGGGCCGACTGCCGCCAGAACCGCTCGTATGACTGGTCGGATGCCGGCAGCATCATCCGCCAGCGCCACGAGGCTTCCCCGGTGAACACCATCGACCGGCCCTCGCCGAATCGCTGCACCGCAATGAGCGCACGCGCGGCGCCGCCGGGTCCACCCGTGACAGCGAGCACGCTGGCGCCCGGCTGCGCCCCACCGAGGGGAGAGATCGCTGCCAGGGCGGGCACGCTCGCCCAGCGCTTGTCGTTTTCGACCGGGGTGGCCGCCAGCTGCATGACGGGGTGCACGTGACCCGCCGCCGTCAGGGTCACGCGGTTGCGCGGCGGAACGGTGGAAACCGGGACCACCCCGCCGCCCTTGTCGGTGGCGTCGAGCGGCAGCACATCCTCGAGGGCGGTGTCGCGCAATCCCTGCCGCTGGAATCCTTTCGCGCCCAGCACGAGCAGTCCCCCGCCGCGCTCGCCGACGAACGCGCGCGTCAGCGCCAGCTGCTGGTTCGTCAGCACCTCCGGTGCAATGTTGGCGAGCACGACGACGTCGTAGGCGAAGAGCGCCTCGCGCGTCTGGGGATATCCACCGAGCAGGGCGTTGGCGCGCGACTGCGCGGCCTGCACGTAAAAGGTGTCGGCCCCTGAGTCGTCGCGGCCCTTGCGGGTGACGGAATCGACGTCGAGGCCACGGTCACCGGCCCAGGCGCGGCGCAGAAAACTGTGCTCGAATCCAGGCGCGCCCTGCACCAGCAGCATCCGCCGCGCCCGGCCGGCCGCCGGCACCAGCGCGCTCCGGGCGTTGTTATCGGCGACGAGCTCGTCACCTGCCGCCGGAATCTCCACGGTGTAAACGGTCGGGACATCCCGGTTGGGCGACACGTGGAAGATCTCGCTGACCGGCGCCCCGTCGGCTGCCGGCGTGACACGGCGCAGGTCGATGGCGCGTCCGTTCTCGAGGAGACGCAGCTCGAACGGCGCTCCGCCGTAGCCGTGGGCCACCGCCGACACGGCCAGGTCCACCGCCGCATCGCTCAGGACCGCTTCGGCGGCGGTGACACTCACGACTTCGCGATCGCGCGACGGCGCGGCCGGCCCGATGCCGATTGCGTAGACCGGCGCGCCGGTCGCGGCGGGCGCCGCGGCATCCACGCCACCGTTGTCTCCGCCGTCGCTGAGCAACACGATGCCGGCGACGGGACGACCGCGGTAGCGATCGCGCACGGCCTGGAGCGCCGCGCCAAGATCGGTGCGCCGGTCGGTCGCCGACAGCGTGGAGCCGTCCGCCGGGGAGACCCGATCGCCGAAGCGCAGCACCTCGGCGTGAAAGCGCGGCGCGAGGGCGGGCCGCAGGTCCCGCTCGAGGAGCTCGCGCGCGCGGTCGATGCGCCGGGCGCCGTCGGCGTCGGCCAGGCCCATGCTGCGCGAGGTATCCACCAGGATCGGGACGATGGCGTCGGTCGCGGTCGCGGCGGTCGCGCGCGCCAGCGGACGCATCAGGCAGAACACCAGCCACAGCAGCGTGGCGAGGCGCAGCGTTGACAGTACCGCGCGGCGCGGCGCCCGCAGCTCGACGCGCCGGTAGGCCAGCCACGCCACCAGGATGGCGGCGGCCAAGGCAGCCACGAGGGCCCACGGCGGGAGCGGGTGGCCGAAGGTCATTTCTTGATCGTGGCGATCGACTCGAAGTAGCTCGAGACGCGGCTGCGGTAGGCGTCGGGGACTCGCTCGCTGCCCCCGGCGCGCAGGCGATCCTTGACGACCGCGTTCGACAGCCGTCCCGCGACGGCCGCCTCGGTCCGCTCGAGCGCGCGGGCCACCTCACCGGCGAGCGACTGCCACGCGGCGTAATCCTGCTTGAACGCCTCCGTGCCCGGCGCCGAGCGGCTCCACTCGTGCTCTTCCGGGGTGGTCATCCGTGCTCCCGACTCGGGGGTGCCGCGGCGCGCGCGCTCGATCAGCTCGCGCGTCCGCTGGAGCTCTTTGTTGTACTGCTGTTGCAGCCGTGCGAGGTCGCCGCCGCCCTGTCCGTTGCCTTGCGAACCGCGCTGCCCTTCGGCGCCTTCCCGGCCGCTGCGCCCGGCGCGTCCGGGCGACTCGCCGCGTCCCGGCTGTCCGGGGATGCGCGAGGCGTCGCGGATCTGTCTTTCCAGGCGCGCCAGCCGCTCGCGCGCGTCGCGCAGGTCGTCAAGCTGATCCGCGATTTTGGCGGTTTCGCCTGTGGCCCCCCCGGCGTCGGCGCCGTTCATCATGCGCGCGACCCGTTCCAGCGCCTCGGCGATCTGCTGCTCCGCCGGGGCGCTTTTCGTCCCCTTGGGGTCGCGCAGCCCTTGCGCGCCGGCGCGCATCTTCTGCCCCAGCTGCTGCGCGGCCAGGTCCCGGGCGGCCTCGGCGGTCGCCGCGGTCCCCTTCGGGTCCCCTTTCGGATCCGCTTTCTGACCGGCGGCCAGCCGTTGCGCCGCCTGCTGCAACGCATCGACGCGGTCGGCCAGCTGCTCCTTCTCTCCCGCCAGCCGGCGCCTTGCGTTGGCGGCGCCGCCGCCCTCACCATCGAGCCGCTCCGCCTCGCTGGCCACGCGACGCTGCGCCTCGGCGATCTGCTGCGACTCGAGCTGGAGATCGCCGAGCGCGCGCCGCGTCGCGTCCGGTGATGCCTGCTGCATCTGCGATGCGGCCTTGCGCAGCTGCGACGCCGCGTCCCCACCCCTGACCGCCGCTCCGGCGGCGTCCTCCTGCTTTCCCTGAGAGGCGGCATCGCGCATCTGCTGCGCGGCGTCGCGCAGCGCCCCCAGGGCGGCTTGCGCACCCTGGCCCCCCTTCGAGACCTGGGCGCCCGCCGCACCCTGCTGCTGCGCCAGCTGCTTCGCCGCCTCCTCCGCCTGGCGGCGCAGTTCTTCCTGGTCTCGCGTGAGTTTTTCGAGCTGGCGCTTCATCTCGTCCGCGGGGATGCCACCCTGGGCGAGCTCGCGCTGCCGCGTGTTCAGCTCCTCCTGCCGCCGCGCCAGATCCTTGATGCGATCGAGGGCGCTGTCGGTCTTCGGCGCCTCCGGCCGTGTCTCCACTTGCGCCTGGGTTTCGTAGTTGGTCTGCTGCTGGCGCTTCAGCTCCCGGTCGAACAGGTTGGAGAGATCCTGACCCTGCCGATTGCCGTTGCCGCCGCCGTTCTGCTGCCGCTGTTGCTGGATCTGCCGCTGCCGGATTTCGGCTTGTGCCTGCAGCAGCGCGTTCAGGGCGGCCATCTCGTGTGGAATGGCGTCCGCCGTTTTCTGCGTCTGCAATTGCTGCAGCGCGCGGGCCATCGCCTCGACGGCGGTGCGCACCGGATCCGGGGCACCGGACTGCGCACTCACACGCGGCGGGCCGAACTGCTGCGGAAACGGCTGGCCCATCCGTCGGCGCTGGCGCCCGGCGCCAGCCGCCTGTTCCGCCCGCGCCTTGAGTTCCGCCTGCGCCGCCGCGATGTGACTGATGTCGGCCGCCGAGCGGCCGGCCGTCGAGCGGCGCTCGAGGTTCCAGGTGGCGCTGATGATTTCCTTCTGCGACGAAATCAGGTCGGCGAGCTGCTGCCCGGCGCCCGCCCCCATCCCTGACTGGCTCTGCGCGAGGGTGTACTCCTCGTTGAACGGCTTCACCTCGAGGAAGAACAGCTCGCTGCGCGCCAGCGTGGAACGCCGGGCGCGCGGGATATCGCGGGCGCGCGCGTAATAAGCGATGACGTCGCCGGGCTTCACCCGCAGATCCTCGGCCGCGAGCATGCGGGACCCGACGCGCGCGAGGCTGGTGCCGCCAAGCGCCGTAAAGGGTAACGCCTGCTCCGCGCCGCCGCTGACCGAATAGACCAGGTCGAGGCTGGCGATGCCGAAATCGTCGTCGGCGCGCGCCTCAATCGGCACCTCCTCGAGCGGCGTGATCTGGCTGTCGCCGCTCGGCCGGACGATGTGGACTTCGGGCGGACGGTCGTCCATCACCCGGACGAAGTACTCGATCCCCTCCGAGGCCAGGCCGTCCGGGTCGACGAGGCCGACCCGAAAGGCGGCTTCCTCCTTCACGACCAACATGGACTCGAGGATTCGATCGGTCATCCGGGCAAGCGGCACACCGGGCTGCCCGCCGGCGAACGCCAGCCGGCCGGCCGCGACGGGCTTGTCGGTGTGGACGATCAGCCGGACGCGCGTGCCGGCAGGGCCGTAGACGTCACCGCCGTCCTGCTCGACGTGCGGCTTCAGCCCCGTAAACGCCGGATAGTCGTACTGCAGCTCGATGCGCTGCACGCGAGACGGATGCAGCGCCGTGACCGCGTAGCCGCGAGAGACGGCGGGTCCGGCCGACACGGTGTATTTGAACGATCGCTCGAGCGCGCCGATGCGGAACTCGTAACCGTCGGCAGCGCGCACCATGGGCACCGTCGTGACCTCGCCGGCCGCGGTTTCGAGCCGAACCGACGGCGCCACGCGGGTGAGCATGCCACGTCGCCCTCCCACCGTCGCCGAGATCCGCACCGGACGACCAGCGGCGACGCGCATGTCGCCCGAGTGGACCTGGACGCTGACGGATGCCGGGAACAACCGCAGGTCGGCGACCTGGACGGCGCGCTCTCCGAGCGGGGCGGCCAGTACCGCCGCGAGCGCCAGCGCGCAGGCGGCCGCCGTGGCGCGCCACCCGGCGTGACGCACGTCACGCGGATCGACGCAGCGCGACAGGTCCGCAGCGGCGAGCCGGGTCGCCGCGGAGCGCGTCACCAGCGGCGCAAACCCGGACCCGGCGTCGCCGTGCTCCGCGATGTCGACCGCCGTCACGATCGTGTCGTCGAGCTCCGGACAGCGTTCCTCCACGAAACGCGCGATCTGCCGGTCGCCGGGACGGGTGCGCGCCGGCCGGACGACCGCCGCGAGGGCGGCGATCGCCACGATCGCCGCGGCCGCCGCCAGTGCCAGCGCCGCGTCGTCGGCGGGCTGCAGCCACCGGTCGGCCAGCGCCGCGCCGGCGATGATGAGCGTGGCGGCCACGAGCCCCTGGGCGGCGAGCCGCAGCGCGCGCAGCAGACGCCAGCGCCGGCGGATGGCATCGAGATGCTGCGTCACGTCCATCATCGCGATCCCACCCAGGCCTCCGCCACCAGCGCGCCCAGCATCAGCAGCAAGCCAATCCGCCAGTAGTTCTGCTGCCCTTCCGTCTGCGTGGCGAGACGCACCGCGCGCGGCTGCGACTGGCCTGCCGCTCGCCCCACCAGTTGCTGGAACTCCATCGGTGTGACGTGCGCCACCGAGCTTTCGCGCGGGTCCACGTTGAGCGCCAGCACGCGGCCGCCCGAGGCAATCAGGCCGGGCCGTGGCGCGACGCCCGGCGGCGCATCAGCCACCAGGTAGGCAGACGGCGCCGGCGGCCGGGCCCCGAGGTACCTGGCGACCTCCTGCGTGAAGGGCACGAACGCGGCATTGAGCGGAAACTCGTTCCAGCGGCGATCCAGGTCGGAGGTGAACAGCAGGATGCGCCCCTTGCCGCCCGTGCGCTCCGCGAGTGCGGTGCCGCCGTTGGTATAGCGGGCCACCACGCGCCATGCCGAGCCGGGAGTGAGGTCCCAGGCCCGAGCGAACGGCACCTGGCCAAAGTTCGCGGCCACCACGTCGAACGGCCGCAGCACCGGGTGACGCAGGTCGGTCGCCGCCAGCACGCCGACATCGCGCATCTCGCGAGGCGCCAGCGCGGGCTGCCAGCCGAGCAGCGCCGAGACGATCGTCGGATCCACGTCTGGACCGGCGGCAAGCAACAGACCGCCGCCGCCATCGAGGAAGCCGCGCATGGTCTCCGCGACGCGACGATCGACGCCCTGCGTCGAGAGGATCATGATGACGGCCTGCGCCGTGATGCGGTCCACGCTCATCGCCATGAACGCGGCCCCGGTGACGACCGCCACCTCGAACTCGGCGCCCTCTTCGGCTTCGGCGAGCAGCGCCCGGGAGAGATAGTAGCCGCCCGTCGCGGTCTGACCGCCGCCCACGATCAGGACCCGCGGCAGCCGGCGTGTCTCGCTCAGCGCGAAGCGCTCGTTGTCGGCGGCGTAGCCCTCGGCATCGTCGATCCGAGCCTCGACGCGGGTCGCCCCTGCGGCGGAAGCGTCAAACGCCACGTCCATCGCGTCGCCTGCCGCGATCGTCACCCGCTTCGACGGCAGGTCGCGGCCGTCGGCCCGAACGCGCACATCGGTGGTCCGCAGGCGTGCGCCGAAATTGCGGACGGTGGCGATCACCTCGCGGCGGTCGATCGTCGCGTTCGTCACGGACAGGTTCGAGGCCGCGGCGCCGGCGTCCCGCACCTGGAGGTCGATGCCCTCCGGCAGCGTCGCGCCGCCCTCGTCGAAGCCGCTGCGCTGGAGATCGGTGACGATCACGAGCCGTCCGTGTGCCTGGTCCATCAGCAGCTCGGCGGCCTGGTCGAATGCCGCGGCGTAGCGTGTGGCGCCGGCGCCGGGGTGGAGGGTCGGCAGCGCCGCGCGCGCGTCCGACGCCGTGCCGGGCGCCGCCACGACCTCGGCGCGGTCGTCGAATGCCACCAGCGCCACGCGATCACCCGGCGACTGGTCAATCGCCTCGCGGGCCAGCGCGCGGGCCCGCTCGAAGCGCGCCGGATCCGCCATGCTGAACGACCGATCCACCGCCACCACCGTCGTCCGGGCGGTCGGCGCCGCGCCGGCCAGGTACGGGCGCGCGAAGGAGCCGGCGAGCAGGAGGAGCGCCGCGACCCGCGCCGCCAGCAGCAGCAGATCGCGCAGCCGGTGGTGCCGCGATCGATCCACCGGGCTCTCGCGCAGCAGGTTGACGGCCGTGAACGGCACCGCCCGCGCCACGTCGCGGCGCAGCAGGTGCAGCACGATCGGGAGCGCGATCAGCGCGGCGCCGGCGAGGTAGAGCGGGGTGAGAAAACTCATCGTGCTGTCATGGCCGACGGCTCGTGCTCCTCATCACTTCCTCCTCGCGCGCGCGTCGAGGTAGGCGAGCAGCGCGAAGTCCAGCGGCGTTGAGGTGTCGAGCGTCAGGAAGTCGATCCGGGCCCCGCGCAGCTCTTTCTCGTAGCGCGCGCGCCGGGCCGCCATCGCTTCGAGGTAGCCCTCGCGCACCCGCGACGGCTCCGCGGTCACCTCGTCGGCACTCTCGACGTCGGTGAACTTCGCCGCGCCTTTGAACGGAAAGCGCAGCTCGTGCGGATCCAGCAGCTGGAACACGATGACGTCGCTGCCGCGGAACTTCAGGTGTTGCAGCCCCTTGATGACGCGATCGGGGTCGTCGAGCAGATCCGAGATCACGACCGCGAGACTGCGCTTCGCCAGCGCGTCGGCCAGCTGGTGAAGGGGACGCCCGAGGTCGGACCGCGATCCGGGGACGATGCGCTCGAGCGCGAGGAGCAGCGCGTGCAGGTGCCCCGGCCGCGCGCTGGCGGGCAGCCGCGCCGTGATCTTCTCGTCGAACTGAATCAGGCCGGCGGCATCGCGCTGCCGGTGCATCAGGTAGGCCAGCGACGCCGCGAGCACGCTGCCGTATTCGAGCTTGCTCATCGCCGCGCCGCCGCGATACGCCATCGACCCGCTGACGTCGAGCAGCAGGTGGCACTCGAGATTGGTGTCTTCCTCGAACTTCTTGACGTAGTGGCGATCGGTTCGCGCGTAGACCTTCCAGTCGAGCGTGGACAGGTCGTCGCCCGGCAGGTAGTGCCGGTACTCGGCGAACTCGACGCTGAAGCCCTTGTAGGGGCTGCGGTGGAGCCCGGACAGAAAACCCTCCACCACCGTACGCGCCTTCAGCTCCATCGACCCGAGCCGCGCGATCACGGCGGGGTCGAGAAAGCGGACGTCGCGGCCGGGGGCGGCACCAGGCATGGTTACATTCCGCTGCGCGGCGCGGGCACCGCCTCGATCAGCCGGTCCACCAGCAGGTCGGACGTCACCTTCTCCGACTCGGCGTAGAAATTCGGGATGATGCGATGCCGCAGGATGGGATGGGCCAGCGCGCGGATGTCAGCGACCGAGACGTGATAACGCCCCTGCATGAGCGCGCGCGCCTTCGACGCGAGGATCAGCGACTGCGAGGCGCGCAGCCCTGCGCCCCACTTGACCCACTCCTTCACGAACGGCAGCTCCGCCTGGCGGCCGGGCCGCGACGAGTCCACCAGGCGCACGGCGTAGCGCGCGACCTCTTCCGCCACGACGACCTGCCGCACCAGCTGCTGGTACTCCAGGATCCCGGGGCCGTCGAGCACCCGCGCCGGCTTCGGCGTATGCGCGCCGGTGGTCTGCGTCACCACGCGCACCTCGTCGTCTTCCGAGAGGTACGACACGACGATGTTGAACATGAAGCGATCGAGCTGAGCCTCGGGGAGCGGATAGGTGCCTTCGAGCTCGATCGGGTTCTGCGTCGCCAGCACGAAGAACGGCCGCTCGATCTGATAGGTGCGGCCGGCGGCGGTGACGTGGTACTCCTGCATCGCCTCGAGCAGCGCCGCCTGCGTCTTGGGTGGCGTGCGGTTGATCTCGTCGGCCAGCAGGATCTGCGCGAAGATCGGCCCCTTGACGAAGCGCAGGCTGCGGCGGCCGTTCTCCTCGTCCAGCACCTCGGTGCCGGTGATATCGGCCGGCATCAGGTCGGGCGTGAACTGGATGCGCTTGTACGACAGGTCGAGAATGTCCGCCAGCGTCTTGATCAGGAGTGTCTTGGCGAGGCCGGGCACGCCCGTGATGAGGCAGTGGCCGCCGGTGAAGAGTGCCATCAGGACCTGATCGATCACGCTGTCCTGGCCGATGATGACCTGACGGATCTCGGCGAGGATGCGATCCCGTCCCTCGGCGACGCGCTCGGCGATGCGCGTGAGTTCCGGCTGCTGGGTGGTGTCCATTCAGTGTGTCAGCGAATACACGATCTCGTTGATCTCCATCCGGTACGCCATCGCGGTGTATTTCACGTAGCCCGGATACTCCGTCGCGTTCGACCACTCCCAGCCGTCACCCATGTCGACGTTCCAGTTGATCAGGACCATGGCGCGGCCGTTGTCGTCCTCGATCGCGCGCAGGGCGGCCTGGTAGCCCCCCTTCTCCCAGGTCCGTCCCTGCAAGAAGGAGCCGAGTCCCGGTGTCTGCGGGAACCCGTCGGCCAAAGTGTAGAAGCACCTGAAGATGGGGTGCTCTCTGGGTAAGTCCACGATCTGTCGATCCGGGAACACCCGCTTCATCTCACGCTCCATGTTCGCCCACTCGATCGGCCCGTGAAAATCGTCGAACGTCAGCGTGCCGCCGCGCAGCAGGTACTCCCGGAGGATGCCCACTTCCGCCTCCTTGAACCGCAGGGTGCCCGGCTCGACGATGTAGATCCACGGGTGGTTCATCAGCGCGGGGTCCTCGATCGTGAGATCGATCGGGTCGTTGACCTGGATCGAGGTGGCAGTGCGGAGCCGGCGCGACAGGTTCCACTCGGCCGCCGGGGCGTCGATGTACCACGGTTCGTCGAACGCGGCGAAGCCGCCCCGCGGCTGGGCTGTCCAGGCGCTGTAGCGGATGCGGACGAAGGTCCATTGCAGGCCCGCGAAGCGGACGTCCGGCGCCGCGGCGGTCGGCAGCGCGGCGAACTGCGCGCTGACGTCGGCGCTGACCACACGGCGCAGGGCCGCCGGCGCCCCAAGCCACAGGACGGCCCCGAGCAGTCCGAGGGCCGCGACGCCGAGCATCCTCGTCATCGCCCGACCGCGTGGAGCAGCAACTCCTGCGCGCGTTCGAAGCTGGGCGCAATTTCCAGCGCCGCGAGCGCCTCTTTTTTGGCGTCGGCCTTCCGCCCCGCCAGCAAATAGCTTTCGCCGAGATCGCAGTGCGCCGCGGCCTTGTCGGCGGCGCCGGTGTGCAGCGCGGCGCGGAACTCACGAATGGCGACGGCCCCGTCGCGCTGCTTCAGCGCCAGCCGGCCCAACCCGGTGTGCGCGGCGGCGTCGAACGGATCGAGCGCGACGACCCGACCCAGGGCGACGGCCAGCGCCCGCTCGTCTGCCGCAGCCTCGGCCAGCGCCCACATCTTCCGCGCGGCCTCCACATTGGTGTGGTCGGCGCCGAGCAGCGACTCGTATGCCGTGATCGCGCGCGGGCGATCGTTCAGCTTCTCCGCCAGCGCCGCCATCAGCGCCTGCGGGCTCTCGGGACCAATCGCGGACGGCACCAGCACCGCGGCGCGCTGCAGCGGCGCGAAGGCGGACGGTTCGCCGGCCGCGGCCAGCCTCTGGCCGAGCGCCAGCTGCGCGATGTAGTTGTCGGGCTTCGCGGCCGCCGCCGCCTTGAGCGCGTCGAGCGAGCTGGCGTCCACCGGCTGCTCGGAATCATGCAGCGCTCGACGCATGGTCCCGAACCGATCGTCGAGTGCCTTGTCGAACGTGACCTGCAGGTCGTCGAACGACAGCTTGAGCGTCCGCTTCAGCGCGGCGTCGGTGTCGACGCCGTCGGCAAAGGACTGGACCAACGCCCTGAGCGCCTGCTGCCCGCGTGAGGCGACGATGTGCTCGACCAGGAGCGAGGCTTGGTAATACGCCAGCGAAATCGTGTCGGGGCGCGTGAAGCCGGCATTGAGATCCTTCAGCTTGAGCACCTTCCCGCGATCCATGGCGCGCGCGAAGGTGGTCTCCATGTCTCGTCCCCATTCGGGGCGCTGCACCGATTCCTCGTAGACCGAGATGCCTTCGGTCAGCCAACGCGGCACGCGTTGCTTCGACAGCTGCAGCGTCACGACGTGCGCCAGTTCGTGCCAGAGCGTCGCCTGCCAGCTGAACGTCCCCGGCGGCCGCGCCGTCGGCGAATCCATCGTCACCACCCGCCCGAAGCAGGCGCCGAGGGCGCCGATCATCCCGGGCAGTCCGAGGTTGCGCACGGCGAAGTCGTCGTGCTTGGGAAAGATCTCGATCAGGATTGGGCCGGTGGGCGTGAAGCCGTAGCGCGCCGAGAGCGACTTGAGGGCGTCTTGCGCCAGCGGCAGCGCGTAGTCGCGGAGGACCGCTGCTTCATCGCGGTGCATCTTGAGGACGATGTCCCCTTCCTTGACCGTGGTGAACTGGTCGAGGGTGTCGAGCACGCCGAGCAGGTTGAACGTGACCGTGTCGTACGGGTCGCTGCGCCACGACCGATCGAGCGCGCGCCGGGCACCCGGTTCGTCGCCGGTGCGCATCAGGTGCATGCCGAGATCCCCGGCGGCCCGGCTGCTGGTGGGGTCGAGCGCGAGCGCCTTGTCCGCCAGCGCGGCCGCCTCGTCGAACCGATAGTGGCTCGCCGCCTGCTGGCCGGTGATGCGATAGACATCGCCGTAGGCGGGATTGATGGCGAGCACCTCGGCGACCTCGCGATCGAACGTCGCCTTGTCGTCCTTGACGTAGGCCGTGGCGGCGAGCAGCGCGCGAGCCTCGAGGTGCGAGGGGTTGAACGCCAGGACCTTGGCGATCTGCGCCTTCGCTTCCGCGTCGCGGTCGGCGTCGAGGTGCAGGCCGGCCAGGAGCAGATGCGCATCCGCAAGCTGGGGGTCGATGGCGAGGGCCCTCTCAGCCGCCGCGGCCGCCTTGGGCGGATCCTCGTTCTCGAGCACGCGCGCCAGTCCGGCGTGGGCCGGCGCCCAGTTGGGGTCTGATTGGAGAGCCGCCTGGAACGACTTCAGCGCTTCGGCCGGGTTGTATTTCTCGAGAAACAGCAGGCCGAAGGCGGATTCCACGACCTCGACCGGCGCCTGCGCGCGGCCGGCTTCGAGGAAGAACGCTTTCGCCTCGCGGGGCCGGTTGAGCGCGTGCGCGGCGCGCGCCGCGCGCACGAGGGCGTGCGGTTCACGCGAGGTCGGCCCCAGGCGGAAGACCGCGGCCAGCAGCGGCTGCGCGTCGCCGTTGCGGCCGGTCGTGCGGTACAACAGGGCGAGCTCGAGCGCCGCTTCGCCGGCGGGCTCGCGCGCGACGATCGGCTCGAGCAGGGCGAGCGCGTCCGTATACTTGCCCCGCGCAATCGCCAGCTGGGCAAGCACCACCGCGGCGGCCGGGTCGCTGGCGCCGCGGACCGTCGCCATTTTTTCGGCGACGTCACGCTGGCCGTGCGCAATCGCAGCCGCTGCGGCGCGCGCGAAATCAGCCGCTACCGCCGTCGCCTGCGGTTTCCGCACGGCCGAGCCGGCGGTCCCGAAGGTGACGAGCAGAACAAGTATGAACAGCAGTCTGGCGGAGCCCGGGAAGCGACGCTGCATCAATTCGCCCGATTATAGACCACGCATGTGGAGCCTTCCTGCGCTGGACGCAGGGTCTGTAGCCGTTAGGACAGTGAAAAGACCGTGGCAGTCTCACGGAGTTCGCAGTTCCCCGTGAACAGTTCAGAAGGAATCTGTCAGCAAGGCCCCCGCGCGATCCCGTGAACTGCGAACGGCGAAGTCTTAGAACAGCGGATGCCAGGTGAAAAAGAGCGCGGCGGCCAGCCCCTGGCCGATCGCAAACGCGGTGACCAATGGTGTGACGGCGCGGGGCGGCGCGCACGCGGCCAGGGCGAGAAACAGCGGGAACAGTGTTGAGGTCAGCCGTCCCATCGACAACACGCCGCCGGCCAGCATCGGCGGAACGAGGTTGATGAGCACGAACACCGCGAACGCGGGGCCCAGGCGTTTCCAGACGGGCCACAGCATGAGCAGCGCGAAAATCAGGCCGAGGCTGTTGAGCGTGTCGTAGGGGACGCCCTCCACGACGTGCAGCAGTCCCTCGTTTGTCAGCCAGCCATAGGCGCGCACGACCGGCGCCAGTCCCGTATACGACCGTCCCCACGCCTCGTGCAAGCGTGCCCAGCCGAACCATGCGCCAGTCAGATGGTGCACATAGGCGCTGTAGATGAGCATGCCGACTCCCGGCGCCGACGCCGCCAGGAGGGATCGGGCCACCGCGTAACCGGGGTAGCGGACCATCGAGGCCTTCACCGACCGCGCGCGCCACAGCTGCTCGGCGGTCAGGCAGGCCAGCACGATGCTCAGGAAGCAGCCATTCGGACGGGTCAGTCCGACCAGCAGTCCCCAGGCCGACGCCTCGAGCAGCTCGTCACGACGGAAGTGATAGATCGCCGCGACTGCGCCGAGCAGGAACAGCGACTCCGTATAGGGCGCGCTGAAGAATACCGAGAATGGATACGCGGCGAGGAACGCGACCGCGGCGGGCGCGCGCGCCGCGCCGATGGTGTCGCGCGCGAGGCGCCACAGATAGACCGCGCCCCACGCGAACGCGATGAGCGAGATGATCACGCCGCCCCAGAGGAGGCGCGCCATCCGGCGCTCTTTCGGAATGCCAGGGGCGAACGCGCCCAGCGGATAACCCGCGGCGCGCTCCAGCAGCGGGAACGCCGGAAAGAAGGCGATGTTCTGCTGCTTGTCGAACCGCCCTTCGAACGAGTAACCCTCGAGCGCGATGCCGCCGTACCAGCCCGCATCGAACCGCGCCGGCAGATTCAGCGCCGTGTCGGATGCGACCTGGAAGCCGACGGCACCCGGCGCCAGCCCGATCGTGACAACGGCAAAGTAGCCGGCGAGGAGGACGCCAACGCGCGAGGCCAGCGACCAGCGCACCATCGATGCGGCCGAGTCGAGTCCCCCCGGGTCCCCGCGGAAACCTCGCACCAGGCGCCGATGCAGCGGCTCGGCTGGCGATGCGGCGTGCCGAACGGCAATCAGCGCAATGGCCATGAACAGCAACCGCGCCGGCCCATGGACGCGGAGGCCTACCGGGCCGAAATGAAGCACGAAGCCGCCGAACAGCATGACGAACAGGGCGAGGACCGCGCTCACGACTGCCGTCGCGTCGGCGGCGCGTACCAACAGGCGTGCGCGCCGGTGTGGGTCCGCTGGAGCGCCTTGGTCGCGGGTGTCGGTCATGCGGGTGGCATTCTACCTTCCGCCCATGGCCTTCTCCTCGATCCCGACGCGCCTCCACATCAGCAGGATGAATCCGGCGATGGCCGGCGGCCCGGTGAAGGCCGCCCGCATGGCCAGCGCGACCCCTGCCAACTCGAGCGCGACCGCGACGTAGTTGGGATGCGGCACCCAGCGGTAGGGGCCGCGGCCGGTACGAACCGATCCGGGCGGCACCAGCACACGGAACGTCCACCGCACACCGAGGGACGCGATCGCCCAGTACTTCAGCGCTTTGGCTACGACGAACACGGCAGCCCCTGCGGCAACCAGGGTGTCGGGGCTGATGCCGCGCCACGCGCCTTCTCCGATCATGACGAGAAACGCCGACGGGTAGGCCACCTGCATGGCGCGATAGACATCGCCCGGCGCCTCGATCGCCCCCATGGCGCGAAGCGCGCGATCATGCCGCGCCGCCACCACCGCTTCGAGGGCCATCGGCGCGAAGACGAAAACGGCCGCGACGAACGCGACTGTCACCGTGCGGGCACATCCCCGGCGAACGCGATCGTCCGACGCAGCAGCCAGGGAGCAGCGAACGCCGCCATGCCCGCCAGTTCCACCGTCGTCTCGCGGCCGACCAGGCGCCGGAGGGCGCGGTTGAAGCGCCACTTCGCGGCGAACTCGCGACGGCGCAGGCGCGCCAGCCGC
>JBKJRJ010000071.1:0-3008 GCA_046594705.1 Vicinamibacterales bacterium | reverse complement strand
GGGCTGAACACCGCAGCAGCGCCGAAGGGGGACGGCCGCCGGAAGAAGGCGTACAGGCTGATCAGGCCGCCCATCGACGAACCGGCGATGACGGCGCCCGCGCGACCCTTCCGGGTGCGGTACGTCGCGTCGATGCGCGGCTTGACCGTGTCGATCAGGAACCGCACGTAGCGGTCGCCATCGCCGCCGCCGTGCTTCGGATCCGGGAACGGACTGTATTCCGACAACCGTGCCGGGGTGTTGTGGATGCCGACGATGATCGGCTCGACCCCGCGTTCCGCCAGCCATGGCAGGCCGTCGTAGAGCCGCCACGTACTCCCGCCGAAGGCGATCGAGGGATCGGACAGGTTCTGTCCGTCCTGCATGTAGACGACTGGATACCGCCGCCGTCCCTGCGTGTGCGACTGCGGCAGGTAGACGTCGACCATGCGCCGATTGCGCAACTGGGGTGACCACACCTCGAACGAATGCTTGTCCATGCTGACAACTGGAAACGGGAACCTGCTAACGTCTCACCCATGCACCGAGAAGCGCTCTCCTGGTATTCACCCCGGGTCGGACGCGAGATGGGGGTCGTGGTCTACGGCCACTACGGGCCCCCGCTGATCGCGTTCCCCACCACCGGGGGCGACGAATGGGAATACGAGCGCCAGGGCGTCATCGGGGCGATGGCCGGCGCCATCGAGGCCGGGCGTGTCAAGGTCATCTGTGTCAACACCAACCACGGCGACTCGTTCGGCAACCACGGCGCGCATCCCCGCCACCGCAGCTGGATGCAGGCGCAGTACGACCAGTATCTCGTGCACGAGGTGATGCCGTTCGTGCGCAGCCACTGCCGCGACCCCGGGGTTGGCCTGTGGACCATGGGCGCCTCGCTGGGCGGCTATCACGCGGTGAATACGCTGCTGAAGCATCCCGACGTCGTGAAGCGCTGTTTCGCGCTCTCCGGCGTCTACGACATGAAGCGCTTCATGCTGGGCGACTACGACGACAACTTCTACTTCAACAATCCGGTGGACTACGCCGCCAATCTGACCGACGGCTGGGCGCTCCATCACCTCGGGAGCTGCGACATCCACCTGGCCACCGGCACCGGGCCCTGGGAGCATCCCGCCGAGGCCTACCGGCTGTCGGAGGTCCTGGCGAGCCGCGGCATTCCTCATCATCTCGACGACTGGGGCCCGCAGGGGGGCCACGACTGGCCGTACTGGCGGCACCAGATGTGGGAGTACCTGAATCACGTGTGAGTCAGAGCCCCAGCTGGTCGAGCAAATAGCTGCCCTCCCGGATCACCTGTTCGCTGTCGATCCAGACGTTGCAGTCGCGGGTCAGTACGTCCACGTGGGTCTTCGACTTCCAGTTGGCGCCGGTCTGGCTCCCGTACGGATCGCCGAAGGCGAGATGCACGCCCGGGACCTTTTCGTCCTGCAACAGAATCCCGATCATGCCGCTGAGCGCAAGGTTGGTGCCGTAGGCGAGCTCCCCGACGCGGTCGCTGTACTCGTCGGTGTGGCAGTACTCCCAGAACTCCCGCTCGAGATCCTTGCGATCGCAGCGGGCCGAAACCAGCCGGCCCGCCTCGATCTCGAGCGTCAGCGGGGTGGCGGCGAGGTCACCGTACTTCGGGCCGAAGTAGTCGCCCGCCGTGCCGTTGCACACAAACACTCCGTCCACCGAGGCCGGCGTGGTGAAGACCTCGCCGGCGGGCAGATTCGACCAGTAGCGCGGGCTGATAATGCCGCTGGTCTTCACCCAGTGGAGCGACGGGTCGAACGTGGCCTCGAGCGCGGTGCCGAAGGCGGTGGCGACCCGCAGTGAGGTCGCGGTCCGCATCCGCTCGCACAACCTGACGCTCAGGCGGTCCACCAGCCGATAGTCGGCGCGCATGCCCTGCATCATGATCGCCGGCGTGACGCCGACCATGTGCGCGTAGCGGATCTGCCGGCGTTCCACCACGCCGACGATGGCCATGCGCGAGGCCAGCTCGCCCTGCAGCGGGTGGACGCACAGGATGCCGGCGTCGGCGCGCTCCAGCGCGTCGAGCAGGTGCGGCGGCGCGGCCAGCATCGGGCGCGAGGCCACCTGCTCGATGAGGATGTGCTCCGCGGGCGCGCCCACTCGCGCGAGCGCGTCCGCCAGGCTCGCGGCGACCTCGCGGCTGGCCTCGTCCGCCATCAGCGCCACCCGCTCGCCCGGCTGAATCGCGAGGCAGACCTCGATGGCGTTGCGCGCGCCGGCCGCCAGCTGCGGTGAAAAGGATCCAAACATGCTCTGCGTCATGGCTGGGCCGGCCGTCGTGGTTCGACGATGAAGGCAGGCACCTGTCCGCCGCCCGACGTCACGTTGGCGAGCCCCGTCGCGCTCAAGCGCGTGAGGAAGCCGCCGACCCGCCCGCGGAAGAGGTACGGCGCGAAGTCGACGAGCATGTCGCGCTCGACCACTCCGCCGTCCTCGCAAATGGGGAATGTCTCGCGCCGGATGCGGATCCGCTCCTGGGCGATCCAGCCGCGGCCCGATGGCGCGAGGGCGCGCGCGATCGCGTCGTCCCAGGCGCCGGCGTCCGTCTCCCAGCCGAGCGTGACGCCGGTGCCGCCGTACTCGTCGTTCGGCTTGAGGACGAAGCGGTCGCGATGCCGGCGCAGATAGTCTGCCAGGTCGAGCGTCTGGCCGTCCCGCGTTGTCCCGCTGTCGCGGACCACCCGTGTCCAGGGGACATGCGGGGCGATGGTGGCCAGGTCGTCCGCCGGGAAGAGGTGGTGGTAGCGTTCGTCGGTGAGGACCGCGAAGAACGCCTTCTTGTGGGGAATCTTGCAGCGCAGGCTGTTGGCCATGCAGATGGCGCCGTGGCGGTATGCCTCGACGAGAGCACGACATTCATCGGGCCGAGCCACGATGTCGTTGATCAGCACCCGCCGATAGACGAGGTCCACCGGCGTCCCGTTGGCCGAGAGGGTGCGGCCGTCGAAGACCAGGTCGCGCGGGTCGCACAACTCGGTTGGCACCCCGGC
>JBKJRJ010000536.1:0-5127 GCA_046594705.1 Vicinamibacterales bacterium | reverse complement strand
GCCGGCTCGGCGCACAGAGTGGACCGAAAGGCGCGAACGACCGCGTCCGCATGGCACTGATCGGTTCAGGCAACCGGGGCCGCGACGTCGCCGGGACGTTCCTGCGCCATCACGCCGACGTCCAGTATGTGGCGGCGTGTGACGCCTATAAGCTGCGGCTCGATCAAGGTGTCCAGCAGCTCACGGCGCTGCAGAAGAATGTGACAGTCGAGAGTTACGAGGACTACCGTCGCGTGCTCGACCGCAACGATGTCGACGCCGTGCTCATCGCGACACCGGACCACTGGCACTGCCAGATGCTGATCGACGCGATGGCGGCGGGCAAGGATGCCTATGTCGAGAAACCGCTCTCGAATACCGTGGAGCGCTCGGCACAGGCGCTCCGCGCCTATAAGTTGTCGAACCGTGTCGTGCAGATCGGTACGCAGCAGCGTTCGGGTGAGCATTTCCAGGAAGCCGCGAAGATCGTTCAAGAGGGACAGCTCGGAAAGATCACCCACGCTGTCCTGCAATTTGGCGGGACGGGGTATGGCACGCCGGCTGAACCGGTGGCGCCCGTGCCGGCGGGGTTGAACTGGGAGCTGTTCCAGGGGCCCGCTCCACGACACCCGTTCAAAGAGACACGGCTGCGCTGGCGCGGCTGGTGGGACTACGGCGGGGGTCTCATCTCGGACTGGGGCGTCCACCTCACCGATGTGGCGCTCTGGTACTTGAACGCGCAACGCGTCGGTCCCCTGCTCACGAGCGGCACCGCGCAGTACGTCAACTTCGTCAACCCTGATCGCGATCAGTCGCCGGACGCCTTCTCGGTCAGCTGGCAATATCCGGAGTTCGTGATGACGTTCACAAATGCGGTGGTGCAGGACTGGGAATTCGGGCGGCAGGGGAACTACTTCTTCGGCCCTGGTGGCAGCTTGCTGGTGCACCGTGCGGGCTACGAAGTGAGGCCCGAGCCGGCGGCCGCGGGCCGCGGCCAGGGTGGTCGCGGAGCCACCGCGCAGGGTCGAGCCGGCGCGGGGCAGAACCCAGAGGCACCGCAGCCGGCGGTGCTCCGGCCACGCCGTGTGCCGTGGCGCGACAGCGGAGGCGCCGACGGCTCAACGGTCGCCCATACACGGAATTTTCTGGATTGCGTCAAGTCCCGCCAGAAACCGGTCAGCGACCTCGAGATCGGCTTCTATGCCGCGCTGCCCACTCTGCTGGCCGTCATGGCCATCCGGGAAGGCCGCTCCTTCAAGTGGGACGACGGCGCCAAGAAAGCGATCCCGGTGTAGCGTGCAACGCAGTCGCCTGTCATCCCGGCGCTAGGGGCTCGTCCTCGCTGAACGAGGACCAGATCGCGGGCGCGGCGCCCGGAGGGCAAGGCGCGACGAGCGAGCATACCGTCCGTATGTAAGCGAGGAGCAACGCCGCCAGCCGGGATACCCCGCCCGCGAGGTGGTCCTTGATCAGCCAGGGCGGGCCACTAGGGCTTTTTCGGAGCCGGGTGCCGGAGCGCGTCCAGCGCGGCGGTCAGCTCGCGCACTTTATCCGGACGCGTAGCGGCGAGATTCGTCCGCTCTCCCGGATCGGTCGCCAGATCGTAAAGCTGCGGCTCCGGAGCGTTCCCGAGCTCCGTGTTCGTATTCCGCTGAACGCTGGGCCCCTGGCCTGGCTCGATGTACTTCCACTGGCCCTGCCTGAGAGAGAGCGAGCCTGCCTGCTCGATCAGCACCGTCCGCCCGGTGGTGGACTTGCCGAGTAGCGCAGGCAGCACGTTCTCGCTGTCCCGCGGCCCCGCGCCCGCCTTGTCCGCCGCAGCGCGCGCGTCATCAGAGCGAGCGGAGGCGGTCGACGGCGTGCCCAGCAGCGCCGCGAACGACGCCAGCAGATCGACCTGAGAGACGAGCGCAGCGGACACGGCCGGCTTCACGCGCGCCGGCCAGCGCACCACGAACGGCACCCGGGTCCCCCCCTCGAAGTTGCTGTACTTTCCGCCGCGAAACGGCCCGGCGGGCGCATGGCCGCCCAGCTTCTCGACGGCCTCATCGCGATACCCGTCGTCGATCACCGGCCCGTTGTCGCTCGTGAGCAGCACGAGCGTGTTCCGGCTCAGTTTGAGACGGTCGAGCGTGGCGAGCACTTGGCCGACGGACCAGTCCAGCTGCGCGATCGCGTCGCCACGCGGTCCCATCGAGGTCGTGCCCACGAAGCGCGGGTGCGGCACGCGTGGCACGTGCGGATCGTGCGTCGCGAAATAGAGGAAGAACGGCTTCGCGCGGTGCTGCTCGATGAATGCGGTCGCCTTTCCGGTGAAGACATCCGCCATGTCCTCATCCCTCCACAACGCCGCCTTGCCGCCCGTCATGTACCCGATCCGGCTGATGCCATTGACGATCGCCTGGTCGTGACCGTGGCTGGGATGGAGCGTGAGCAGGTCCGGGTTGCCGCGGCCCGTCGGCGCATTCCCCAGCGGCTGCCCGTAGCTCACGCTAATCGGATCGGCCGGATCGAGGCCGGCGACGCGGCGATTCTCCACGTAGACGGTCGGTACCCGGTCGCCGGTGGCAGCCATGATGAACGCGGAGTCGAAGCCGACGTCCAGCGGGCCCGGCCGGATCTCGCCATTCCAGTTCGGTCCTCCGGCGGGGCCGAGGCCGAGATGCCACTTCCCCACAACGCCGGTGGCATAACCGGCGCGCTGAAACACCGTGGCCAGCGTCGGGCGGCCGGGCTCGACGATGAGCGCCGCGTCGCCTGGCAGGATGGCGGTGCCCGGCTTTCGCCAGGCATACTCGCCGGTGAGCATGGCGTAACGAGAGGGGGTGCAGGTGGCCGCCGGCGCGTGCGCGTCGGTGAACCGGATGCCTTCGCGGGCGAGGCGATCGATGTTCGGCGTCTTCAGCCGGCGAGCGCCGTAGGCCGAGACGTCGCCGTAGCCCAGGTCGTCGGCGTAGATGAGGACGACGTTCGGGCGATCCTGCGCCACCGCGTGGGAGACCGCGCATGCCATCCCAAGGAGAATCGCTGCCACAACACGCATCACTACCTCGGTTCTTCTGAACGACTACTCGGGCAATACTTTGTGATATCGCCCCATCCAATACGGCAGCAGAAAGTAGGCGCCGTCGTCTTCGCTCCGTCCGCCCTTGCCGCCGTCGAGGGAGTAAGGATTCCCGTTCCACTTCGACATCGGCAGCTCGTCGTAGGGCAGTACGATGAGCGCCTGGCGGCGTTTGAAGCGGTCACTCAGGCGATCGACCGGCACATCGCGTCGATGGGAGTTGCGGACCGTCCAGTCGACCAGGTCCATGGGAATCTCCCGGAGTGTCCGCAGCGAGGCGTCCCGGTCGTGCTCCGCCGCTCCAGACCCTGCGGCATAGATCACGTTCCACAGCGGGTTCCGCTCCGGCCGTTCGATCTGCCAGCTCCGTTCGAGGCTCTGCTGGTAGACCTCGAGCAGCGCGGGATCCGTTTCATACCGCAGCAGCGGGTAGAACGACAGGAACGCCAGTTCGTCGTCCGAGTGGTTGATGAGACCCGGAATCATGATTTTCTGGTTGCGGGTCAGCCAGTGGTATTTGTGCTTCTTGATCAGGTCCTGATACGCGGCCTCGTAGCGTGCCCGGTAGTGCGGGTTCGCCGTCAGGTGCAGCGCGACGCGCAGGTGCGACAGCATGTGCAGGGCGCGCAACCCGGTCTCGTCGGGGTCGTCCCAGATCACGTCAGGTCCCCACCAGCCCCAGCGGGTCCGCTTGCCGCCGGGCCCCATCAGCTGATAGTTGTTGTCGAGGATGTGGTTGGTGATGCGTTCGACCACCGCGCGCAACCCGGGCTTCTCCGCTTCGTCCGCCACCAGGTCGTAGTAGATCGGGAAGACGAAGTAGTGGCCGACGATTTCATCAGAGCTGGTGTCCCCTTTCCAGCGCCACAGCCGATCCGGCGTGTCGTGCCACTCGCCGTCCTGTGGCTGCACGTCCTGGCCGACCTTGATGAATGAGCGGGCCGGGAAGCCGGGGATCCCGGTAATCGCCTCGAGGCGGATCAGGGCGTTGATGCCCTGTCTGGCATTGGCGCGGGCGCCGGCGTCGCCGGTGACCTTGTAGCGGAAACTTTCGGCGGCGACGTAGATGGCCGTCCACAAGCCGTCGTTGTCGCTCGAGACCATCCGGTTGCTCGAGAGGTTCCCCGGAACCGTCAGGTGCGAATCGGCCGTGAGCCCCCAGCGGTTGTGACGGGCCTGCACCCGATCGACAAAGGCGCGCGACTTGTCGGCGAGGGTCATCGGCACGTAGGCAATGCGCGCATAGCCGCCGGGTGTCTCCAGCCAGGTGGCCTCTCCGTCGAAACCGATCCCGGTCACGTGGTCGTCTGGCAGCCAACGCCTGCCGGCGAAATACTCACGGGTTTGATCGTCAGCGCCTCCCAGACGAAGGGCCCCTTCGCGCGTGCCTATCCAGATCTCAGAGGCCGTTCGGGCCTTGATGACGGTCACCTGCGTGTTCGGCAGCTGCACGTTGGCCCGGTGCAACGCCAGTTCCTGCGCCGGATCGACCCGCCGCTCGATGGCCACCCTGCCGGCCGTGACGCGCGCGAACTCCTCCGCCGTGTGGAACGTGCGCACCTTCTGCAGATAGCTGGCAGGGGGTATCTGCTGCGCCGGCGTCACCAGTCCGGCGCAGGACACGAGCAGCATCGACAGGACAGCGTGACGACAGCGGCCGGGCGACCAGGGGATCATGCGGGTTGCGCTCCGTTCTGTGTGTGCAGCCGCAGACGTTCCGCGGCCCTCGCGAAGGGAAAGTACACCACCATGGCGATAACGATGGAGGCAACGCCCCACACGGCGGCCTTCCAGTCGCCGCCCGAGACCAGGTAGTGGCCGATGACGGGGGGCGTGGTCCACGGAACGTTGACGAAGGGCTTGTGGATGATCCCCCAGGACATCAGCAGATAGCTCCCCGTGGTCAGGATCAAGGCGTTGAGGACGTACGGGATCATGAAGACCGGATTGAGCACGATCGGCAGGCCGAAAAAGATTGGTTCGTTGATCTGAAAGATCTGGGTCGGCAGCGACAGGCGGCTGACCTTCCGGTATCCCGGCTCCCGCGAGTTCCACAGCACGAGCGCCAGGGCCAGCGTGGCGCC
>JBKJRJ010000042.1:0-4324 GCA_046594705.1 Vicinamibacterales bacterium | reverse complement strand
TTGTCGATCGACTCGTTCATGTCGACGCCATCGATGGTGTAGTTGTTGGTCTGTTCCCTGTTGCCGTTCACGTACGGCCGCCCGCCGCCGAAATTGCGGGCGCCCGTGAACGAGGCGGGGTTCGGCGTGATGACGCCCGGCAACAGCAGCGACAGCTGCCCGGTGTTGCGGCCGTTGAGCGGCAGCGCGGCGAGGGTCGTGCCCGAGAGGACCTCCCCGACCGTGGCCGACTCGGTCTGCAGCACCGGCGACTCGCCGGTCACCTCGATGGTCTGCTCGAGAGAGCCGAGCTCCATCTTGAAGTCGATGCGGGCGGTCTGCATGGCTTCGAGCTGGATCGGCTTCGTGACCGCCATCTTGAAACTGGATAATCCCGCCTTCACCACATACGTCCCGACCGGCACCGACGTGATCGTGTAGTTCCCCGACTGGTTGGACACGGCGGTATACGCCACGTTCGTGGCCTGGTTGGTAGCGGTGACGGTGGCACCGGGCACGGTCCCGCCGCTTTCATCGGTGACGATGCCGGTGAGGGATGCCGCGCCTGTCTGGCTGAAGACAGGGCCAGGCGTCAGCGTCAGGACGGCGAGCAGCAGCAGGCCGGTCGACAGGATGCCCTGGGGCAGTTTCATACTTCCTCCCTGATCGCGGGTGAATTTGCGTAACCATGGCCCAGCCCGGGCCCTGAGTCAAGGGACACGGCTGAGAAATACGCGCCCGCCGATATGGAGCGCCGGCACCACGAATTCGGTGTAACCGTTGCGGTGCTGGTGCGGCAGCAAGGCCGCCGGTTCCTCGGGCGATTCGTACTGGACGAGCGAGAACTCGCCCGGAACCCGCAGTTGCACCGGCAAGGGGTCGTGCGCATAGTTCAGCGCCGTGACCAGCACGGTGCTCCCTTGCAGCTCCTGATAGGGCGCCGTCAGCACCGTAATCCCGTTCCAGATATCGATGACCCGATGGTCGGGCCCGAGCAGTTGGCGCATCTCCAGGGCAAACGTATTGGGATCGGCGATCCCCCTCATCACCTCCACCACGCGGCCCTCGCCAACCCGGTAGTTGACCCGTTCATCCGTTTTCAGCCCGCCTTCGCGCGGTGTGCTCCGGCGCGGCGGGCCCGGGGTTCCGGGGGACCCGCCTGGCAGGACAACCGTGCCACCCTGCCGGGCAAACGCCTCGAGCCACTCGAGCCTTGCGGCGTCGGGTGGATCCAGCACGATCAGCAGCGTGAAGGGATGCGGCGCGCGGAGCGGCAGCGCGGCCGGCGCGATCCATTGAAAGGGAAGATTGTGCCGTAGCAGCAGGTTCATCACCTCGAACCACTGCATCGGGTCGGCGGTGACGACGCCAATGTTGGCAATCGGCTCATAGGCGCTGGAGAGGTTCCATGAATAGAATTCCATGTAGCGGCGGATCTGGTTCCACCCGGCGCGGGCCTGCGGCTTGCCCGCAAGCAGGTCGGTCTGGAACTGCTCGTGGAGCGGCAGCACCAGGTCTCCGCCAAAGCTGCCCGCCTCCGCTATGGCCACGAGGTAGTCGTCGATACCGGGGCCTTGGTCTCTCTCGGAGATCGTGATCGGCTCCCAGGCGTAGGTCAGGACCGGCGCAGGCGCCGCAGCCGTCGCACGCAGAATCCGGAGGAGCGCCGCGTTGTTTTCAATCCATGGTTGCGCGGAGCGCCCGGTGACCTGGAGCACCTCGTCGTTCTTGGTCACCCAGTTCGAGCGGATGTGCGGCCACTTCGCCCGTTGTTCGAGTGCAATGACGCGAATCCCGCGGGGTTGCAGCCGCTGACGAACCTGCCGCAGCCGCGTCGGCGAAACCGCTCCCTTCACCACGACGCCCGCCACGCCCGCGTGGGGAAGCATCAACCCGGCCAGCGCCGGCGCGTCTACCTCCAGATACACGCGATACCCGTGAGCGAGGGCGTTGCGCACCGCCGCCCCGTTCGTGGCGGGAATCACAAGCGTCGAAAGGCCGAGGCTCTCGGGCGCGGGAACCCGCTCCCGATCCCAGCGGACGAGCGTCTCGGCTTGCACGCTCGCGCTCACGCCGGCGACCAGCAGCAGCGCAGCCAATGCTCCCTGGTAAATGCGCATCCGCGTCAGTGCGAACCTGATAACAGCAGCTGCGACCATCGATACGAAGACTGCAGCTTGCCGTCGGCGGACATCCACAGCGCTGAGACGTCACCAAACTGCTCGAGCAGTGTGGCGGCCTCGCCGCTCGACAGGATCAGCAGGGTGGTCGACAGCGCATCGGACACGGCAGCGCTCGCGGCCACCACGCTGACCGCCAGGCGGCTCCCGGCCGGCGCCGCGGTCTGCGGATCGAGAATCTCCCCGAATTCCCCTGCCTCGAACCCCAACGGCAGGAAGTTCTGTCGGGACGTCGAAATCGATGCATTGCGGAGGAGGAGCGTCGTGCGTCCGGACACGCTCGCGCCGAGCCTGACTGGCCAACCCGTGCGGCCGGGTGGCGCGCCGATGGCAGCGATCGAGCTGCTGCCGGCATTGACCAGCGCGTGCTGCACGCCGGCGGCTTTCAGCACGGCGATCGCACGATCGACCGCATACCCTTTGCCGATGCCGCCGAGATCAATCTCGACGCAATCCGAGGCGAAACGGATGCGGTTTGGCGCGGCGACTTCGATTTTGTCGTAGCCGACACACCGCCGTGCCGCGTCGACGTCGGCGTCGGATGGCCGGTGTCCCTGCGCGTAGGCCTCCTTCCACGTCCTGAGCAGCGGCGCAATCGTCACGTCGAACTTCCCGCCGGAACGCTGCGAAAAGATGATGGACTGCTGGAGGACTTCGTACAGGCTGGGCTCGACCGCGACGAATCCTGTACGGGTACGCGCTTCGCGGACGAGTTTCGACAGATCGCTGTCCGCTTTGAAGTGGCTCAGCACCTGATCGAGACGGGCTATTTCCGCAAAAGCCTCTTGAATCGCCCGTTCCGCGTCGGCCCGGGGGGCGTGATACGCGATGACGTCGAACATCGTCCCCATGCAGTAGCGCTGCAGGTGAACGGCGGAAAGAGGCTCGGTATGTGCCGATGCCGTGCGCATCAGGAGCACAAGAGCGATCGCGAAACCCCGCCGACTACCGCAGCGCATAGAGCACCCCCGGGTAGGTGGCCAGGTAAATCGCGTCGGCTGTGACAATCGGGGTGGACTGAAGAGAACCGCCAAGATTGGCGCGCCAGAGCTCTTCACCGGTGTCTGCGTCGTACGCCTGCGTCGCGCCATAGAAGGTCTGGATGCAGACCATCGAATCGCCGGCCACGGGCGGGGCCGTCAACGTGCGGAGCGGCTTCGATTGCCAGATGGGCTTTCCATCGGCGAGCGCGAGCGCATAAAGGTGGCCGTTTTTCCCTCCGAAAAACACCTTTCCGGCAGCGACGGCCGCTGAAGAATAGATGCCGAGATGGGTTTCGAACTTCCAGCGGACCTTGCCGGAGCCGGCGTCCAGAGCGTAGAAGAAACCGTCCTCCGAACCGGCGAGGAGCAGATCGTCGCCGATCGCCGGCGAGGCGACCACGGCGTCGCCGGCCTGGTGACTCCAGGCGTCCTTTCCGGAAGAACTCTCGAGCGCATAGATCCGCCCGTCGCTGCACCCGAAGTAGACAAGCCGGCCGTCGGCGTAGGCGGTGGAGCAAATCCGCCCTGCCAATTGACGGCTCCACCGGACCTTCCCGGTGCTTCGATCGGCGGCCCTGAACGCGCCGTCAGTCGAGCCGTAATACACGGTGTCGTCGTAGATGACCGGCGAGGTCCAGATCTCCCCGCCGGCTTCGGTCTTCCACTGAAGCCGTCCCGCGGTGCGGTCCACCGCATACACGGCTCCGTCGTCGCAACCGAACAGGACGAGGTGTCCGGAGAGTGACGGGGTCGAATCAATCGCCGCGCCCGCGCGGAATTTCCAGTGCTCTTTTCCGGAGCGGCTGTCGAGCGCGTAAAGGTGTCCATCGCGACACGTGACGTAGACGACGCCGTCACTGAGGACGGGGCTCGATCGCACGGATTCGGGCAGCGCGATCTTCCAGATCACCTCGTCCGGTGCTGTCCTGCGCGCACCCGAAGTTCTTCCGCGGCGGTTGTTCGCCGCTAGCAGCGTCACCCAGTTCGTGTCGTTCTCAGCCGACACGAAGCTTCCGATGATCAATCTGATTCAGCTCCCACTTGCCGAGCCCGAGCTCCCCGGCCGTCCTGATATGTCCCGGCTCTCTGTAGTACGGGCTCTTATGGGCGGTGCGCTGCATGTCGGCGCTCGTCCCGAGATGTTCGGGGTCGCGCTCCCAGAGCGACGGAACACCTGCCTCC
>JBKJRJ010000496.1:0-4932 GCA_046594705.1 Vicinamibacterales bacterium | reverse complement strand
CGCAAGCGCGGCTGGTCAAGGCGCTGTCGCGGTGCCGGTCGTACCGCGCAACCGGGTGGAACCGCTGGTGACGGTGCCGCGCCCCAACGTTCCCGCGCCGTCGGCCTCGCCTGCTGTCAGCGCCGCGCCGAAGAATTCCGCGAACCCGCCTGCGGCCAGCGCCGCGGCGAACAAGCCGCAGTCGAACCCGCCTGCGGGGGGCTCGAGTTCCTCCGGGCTGAACACCCCGGCCGTTCCGGCCGATAAGCCCGACGCGAGGCCGCCTGCCGCGTCGGGGTCGGCCAGGCTGCCGCAACTGGGAGGGGCGACGCGAGTGGCTGGGTCGGCGACCCCGGGGGTTGTGCGCAGCCCGCTGCCGCCCTTACTCAAGGACGCGGTGCCGAGGGTGACGGCGATCCTCGTGTCGCAGGACCGCCGGTTCGCGACCGTCGACGGGGGGCAGATTGTCGGGGTTGGCGATCTGGTCGGGCGCCGCACCGTCGTGGCGATGGACGAACGCAGTGTCCTTTTGCAGGAGCCCTCGGGTATGCAGATTCGCGTAGGCCTGGGCGGGCGGCTGATGGGGCTTGGACGTGGGCCGAAATGAGGGATGTGGTTACGCCATGACGGCTACTGACAGTCGAGCCGCCGGTTGCAGCTCGCGGGGAAACGACCTAAGATCGCTGCCCCTGGGAATCGGGATGCGCCGTAGATAGAGGGCCGAGTGCGCAAGAAAATCGGGGAGTGTCTGATTCAGGCGGGGCTGATCTCGGAGGACGATCTCCAGGTCGCTCTCGCGGAACACAAGAAAACCGGCGAACGCGTCGGTGCGGTCCTCGTACGCCTCAACCTCGCCACTGAAAAGCAGATCACCAAGGCGCTCGCCTACCAGCTCGGCTTTCCCTACGTCAGCCTCGGCGACGAACCGCCTGACCCCGGCGCCATCGTGCTGATCTCGAAGGAGGTCGCGCTCAAGCGCGTCTGCGTCGCGGTGAAGCTCGAAAAGAACCTGCTCACGGTCGCGATGTCGGATCCGTTGCTGTTCAGCCTGGTGCAGGATCTCGAGTTCCAGACCGGCTATCGGATCAAGCAGGTGGTCGCCACCCGCACCGACATCCTCGACGCGATCGAGCACGGCTATCCCGACAAGGCGCTCGCCAAATACACCGGTGTGACGGGCGGTCTCGCGGTCCCCGCGGGGGCGCACAGGGCGCGGCCTGGCGAGACATCGCCGGGCTCGGCGCTCGTGCCGCGCGCCGATACCGACGTGTTCGAGCCGTCGGGCGGCAGCACCGCCGCGGCGCGCGAGGGCAGCGATTCCGCGCCGATCATCGATCTCGTCGATCTGGTCGTGAACAGCGCGATCACGAGCCGCGCCAGCGACGTGCACATTGAGCCGGCGGAGAAAGGCGTGCTCGTCAGGCACCGCCTTGACGGCATCCTCAAGGAGGTCATGGACCTGCCGAAGTGGGTCCACGAGGGGCTGGTCGCCCGCATGAAAATCATGGCGGGCATGGACATCGCCGAGAAGCGCCTGCCGCAGGACGGCCGCCTCCGCATCAAGACCGAGGACGGCAAGGACGTCGATTTCCGCGTCTCGACGCTGCGCACCATGTTCGGCGAGAAGATCGTCATGCGCGTGCTCGACTCGCGCAAGGGCGCGCCGCCGCTCGAGGAGCTCGGCTTCTCGCTCGCCGCGATGGAGGAACTCCGCTACTTCCTCAAGCACCAGCACGGCATGATCCTCGTGGTCGGCCCGACCGGCAGCGGCAAGTCCACCACGCTCAGCTCGGCGATCACCTCGATCAAGTCCGGCCGCACCAACATCATCACGATCGAAGACCCGATCGAATACCAGATCCCGGGGATTAACCAGACCCAGGTCAACGAGAAGGCCAAACTCACGTTCGCGAGCGCGCTGCGCGCCATTCTCCGCCAGGACCCCGACGTCATCCTGGTCGGCGAGATCCGCGATCACGAAACCGCCAAGATTGCGATGCAGGCATCTCAGACGGGCCACCTCGTGCTCTCCACGCTCCATACCGACGACGCGCCGTCGACGGTGACGCGGCTGATGGACATGAACCTGGAGCCGTACGTGATTGCCTCCGCCGTGATCGGCGTGGTCGCCCAGCGGTTGGTGCGCCGGCTGTGCCAGGCCTGCCGCCGCCAGTACACGCCCGAAGCCGACACGCTGCGATCGCTGAACATGACGGAGAGCAACGCCGCGCACTTCGCGTTCTATCGCGCGGTCGGCTGCGAGGAATGCAACCACACCGGCTACCGCGGCCGCATGGGGATCTACGAAGTGATGCGGATCAACGATAAGGTGCGCCGCCTCATCGCCCAGAAGGCCGGCGAGGACATGATCCGCGATGCGGCGATCGCGGCCGGCATGATCACCCTCGGCGAGGATGCGCTGGCGAAGGTCAAGTCCGGCGCGACCAGCGCCGAGGAACTGTTTCGAGTCGTGACCGAGGTGAAGGAGGTCCGCACGCTGTGCCCCGGCTGCCACGCCGCGGTTGGCGTGGACTTCATGGCGTGCCCGCACTGCGGCCACCGGCTCAACTCCGGCTGTCCCAAGTGCGGGCGCTCGCTCCAGGCGGCCTGGCAGTTCTGCCCATATTGCACGACGAGCACGGCGGTCAAGCCGACCAAGAAACAGTTGAAAAATCAGAAGCGGACGCCTGAGCTGCCGGCGTCGAACGTCGCCGAATTCAAGAATCAGAACAATCGTTGAAGAACTTCTACGACCTGCTCACGGTGCCGTCCGACGCGCCCGTCGACGAGATCAAGAAGGCCTTCCGGCGTGAAATCGCGCGCTATCACCCCGACAAGGTCCAGCATCTCGGCAAGGAGTTCCAGGAGATGGCGTCGGGGATCGCCGCCGATCTCACGGAGGCCTACCGCATCCTGATGGATCCGGTGCTGCGGGAGCGCTATAACGAGGACCTGTTCGACGCCGCGGCCACCGGCGCGCCCGCGCCGCGGCCGGCCGCGGGCCACCAACCGCCGGTGCCGCCGCCCAGCCCGTCGTCATCCTCGTCCGCCCCGTCTGCGGGGCCGTCCTCGTCCACGGTAGGGAACGCCCCGGCAGCGCGCCCCTCGTCGCAGGCCGGCGTGGACTTCGTCAGGAAGGCCAGTCTGGCGCGCCTCCGGTCCGCGATCGAAGAAATCCTGGGCGCTCCCGACGCGCCACCCCCTGACGGCTTCGACATCGCCGTGACCTCAAAGCCCAAACGCGGCTTGTTCAAGAAGGCCGACGACAAGGTGCGGCTGGTCGTGAGGTTCGTCCCGCTGGTCGACGGCGAGGCCGTGGCCGAAACCTGGCCCAACTCACTGAAACACAAGGTGCCCGACGCCACCCTCTGCGTGCTGCTGGTGGGTCCCGCGCTGGCGCCGTCGAAGGATCTGTCGGCCGCCATCAGCGAGCAGCGCCGCAAGACCCGGCCGCCCGGCCCCGTGCTGGTGCCGGTCGATGTGAGAGACTGGGAAGCCCTGTTTCCCCCGGACACCCCGGCGCCGGTCCGGTCCCTCGTGCAGCGCCTCAAGGACGAGCAGCGTTGACCGGGAACCACCGCCGCCCTGTCGCGTAAAGACATCTGATATGGGACTGATCACGACAAAAGACCTGTGGAAGACTTACGTGATGGGTGAGGAGGAAATCCATGCCCTGCGCGGCCTCACGATCACCATCGCGGCCGGCGAATACGTCGCGATCATGGGCCCGTCGGGGTCGGGCAAATCGACGTTGATGAACCTGATCGGCTGCCTGGACACGCCGAGCAAGGGCAGCTACACCCTGAACGGCAAGGAAGTCGCGCTGATGAACGACGACGACCTGGCGCGCATCAGGAACGAAGAGATCGGGTTCGTGTTCCAAACCTTCAACCTGTTGCCGCGCGCCACCGCGCTCCACAACGTGGAGCTGCCGCTCGTCTACGCCGGCGTCTCCTCGAAGGAACGGCAGGTGCGCGCGATGCAGGCGCTCGAGAAGGTCGAGCTCACCTCGCGGTCCACCCACCGGCCCAACGAACTGTCGGGCGGACAGCGGCAGCGCGTCGCCATCGCGCGCGCGCTCGTCAACAATCCGTCCATCCTCCTCGCCGACGAGCCGACCGGCAATCTCGACTCGAAGACCGGCGAGGAAATCATGGCGGTGTTCAGCCGCCTGCACGACGGCGGCAACACCATCATCCTGGTCACGCACGAAGCGGACATCGCCGCCCACGCGCACCGGGTCATCAACGTGCGCGACGGCCAGGTCGAGAAAGACACCCAGCGGGCCGCCTAGTCCCCTGGAATCGTGATGCCTGGCGTCAGTCCCGGAGCGCGGCGCCCGGATCGCACGGCGCGACGAGCGAGCGTCTTGGGCATCAGTGAGCGATGAGCCACGCCGCGAGCCGGGGCCCCCGCCGCGCGTGTCTTGCGCGGTGGGTGGGACGCGGGATGCCCCGCCCGGGAAGGAGGCTAGGCATCACGGTTCCAGGGGACTAGACGCGCCGACGGCCCGGGACACTAACGCGCGCACGTCAGATGCCGTCCCCCGTCGATCGAGATCGTTTCCCCGGTAATCCAGCCGGCGCGATCGGAGGCAAGGAATGCGATCAGGTCGGCGATCTCTTCGGGAGCTCCCGGCCGGCCGAGGGGATGGGTTTCTTTCGATCGCTCGAGGAACGCGGCGTAGTTCGCCTCGTCCACCCCACTGCGGCGGTGCAGGTTGGTGACCACCACGCCGGGATTGACGGCATTGACGCGGACGCCGTGCGCGGCGAGCTCGAGCGCGGCGCAGCGTGTCAGCTGATCGACGCCGGCCTTGCTCACGCAGTAGGCCAGCACGCCGGGAAACGCGCGCAGTCCGGTCACACTCGACACATTCACGATGGATCCTTTGGAGGCGGTGAGCGGCGCCGCAGCCGCGCGCATCAGCCGGAACGGCGCGCGCAGGTTGAC